>JBDNIP010000054.1:0-14092 GCA_041688245.1 Algoriphagus sp. | reverse complement strand
TTAAATTGGAGGACTTGATCCTGGACACATTGTATTTGGAGAAGGATACCCTGACGCGAGAGATAGGAAGAAATTTTAGATATTATAAATCAGATTCCGGAGAAGTGCTAGCTGCTTTTCTCAGCCATCAGCTGCTAGTTTTTAGTTACCCAGAAGGGAAGCTGCTGAAGAAACAGCGATTTGAAAAAGAAGGCCCGGATGGAATTGGGGCCTTCGTTACCGGAAGCTATTTAGACGATAATACTATCTACTTTCTCTCCCAGCAAAAAGAATTGATCGAAACTGACTTTCTTGGGAAAGTGCTAAATCGATGGGCTTTGCCCGAGGTAGAAGCAGGTCGAAAGTATGCCAATTACTCTTCGATGCCTTATAACAAGTTGCAAAAATCAGGCAACGACCTCTATTTCGTGGACCTCCCGTTTGTATTTGTAGATGGGTTTGAAAAGTATGATAAGTGGGGAATGATCTTTAATACTGAATCCAAGACCTTTTCAAATTATAGCTTCCTTTATCCCAATCAGATCATAGATTACAAGGATGATTCTGAATTGGGTCTTTTTAGCCATTTGTATAATCCAATCAGCAAAGAACATTTAATTGGGTTTTCAATATTTGACTCACTTGCGGTAGTTAAAAACGGGAACCAAACTTGGAAATGGGCTGGAACTTCGGAATCACTCGATTTTAAGAGAGGAACAACTGCACCAAGTGGAGAATATATTGTCTTCCAACCTAACCATGAAAGTAGTAAATATGAGGGTTTGGATCTTGATACTTATTCTGGAAAAATCTTACGTTGGGTAAGAGTAAAAGGTCCAACAAATGATAATCCAGACCAGGAAAGAAATCGCCTGTTGATTTTTGACAGTGATTTGAATCGAGAGGCCGAATTGGAATACAATTTTAAGGAGATAGGAAGGTATGGCTTCAATACACCGAGGGGTTACGCGCTTAGCCTTTTTGGAGAAACGACCGATGATTTGGCCGCATTTGTAGTGATAGATTTCTCGAAAATCAATAATAGGGGAGATTAAAACTATCCAATCTCCCCCCGTTCTTGCGAACCGTTATTTCTTCGATTGGCCTGAATGCTGGCGAAAGCCAGAAATTTATAGCCATCACATCTACAGAACAGAAGCATCTCTGATGCTTTTCCCTTGGCGCCCTTTGTGTCTCCTTTGTGATCTTTGTGGTTAAAAAAAAAGAATCCTCACCCGTATTGGCAAACTGTCATTTCCCCGATTGGCCCCAATCCTGCCAAAACCCGGAGATGAATATCCATTATGTGTCACAGGCCTGTAGCATTTATGGTGCATTGCTTTTGGTGCCCTTTGTGTCTCCTTCGTGAACTTTGTGGTTAAAAAAAAGAATCCTCACCCGGTTTGGCGAATCATCTTTTTTCCAGATTGGCCCCAATCCTGCCAAAACCTGCAAATAATATCAATTTTATTCTATAGAACAGAAGCACCTCTGATGCTTTTCCCTTAGCGCCCTTTGCATTTCCTTTGAGATCTTTGTGGTTAAAAAAAAGAATCCTCACCCATTTTGGCGCACCGTCATTTACCCGATTGGCCCCAATCGTGTCAAAAGCCAGAAATTAATATCTAGTACATCTAAAGAACAGAAGCATCTCTAATGCTTTTCCCCTGGCGCCCTTTGCATCTCCTTTGAGATCTTTGTGGTTAAAAAAAAGAATCCTCAACCGTACTGGCGAACCATCTTTTTTCCGATTGGCCCCAATCGTGTCAAATCGTGGAAATTTCCTTTCTAGAAAAATACCATAAAAAAAAGCGAGACTAGTCAGTCTCGCTTTTAACAATTAGTTCGATTTCCTCTCCAGATTCATCTAGGAATCTGTATTCCGTCACCGGTAGGGAAGAATCTTTGATCAGTTTAATCCATTTGTAATACTTGAAAAACCACCTCATTCGCTGACTTATCATGCCAGCGGTGAAGTATGCGTGCAGGTAGGGATGCAGCCCAATTTGGATTTTGTCCACGTTTTGGATAGTAGCCATATGCTCCAGATCTTTTTCCAGCTTATCCGCCACCAGAATGGAGGCTTGAATTTTGCCGGTACCGTTACAAGACGGGCAGGTTTCTTTGGTCACAATATTGACCTCAGGCCTCACGCGCTGTCGGGTGATTTGCATCAGACCAAACTTGCTCAATGGCAAGACAGTGTGCTTAGATCTGTCAGACTTCATTTCTGAATTCATCGCTTCGAATATGACTTTCTTGTTCTCAGCCCGCTTCATGTCGATAAAATCGACTACGATGATACCTCCCATATCTCGGAGGCGTAATTGTCTGGCAATTTCTTTCACAGCAACCAAGTTTGTCTTCAATGCTGTTGATTCTTGGTCACTTTCCTGATTGGATTTATTTCCACTATTCACGTCGATGACATGAAGGGCTTCGGTGTGCTCGATGATCACATATCCTCCCTGCGGGAGGCTGACCGTCTGTCCAAACAGGCTTTTGATCTGCTTTTCTATTCCAAAACTTTCAAATAACTTGACTTTACCATTGTAAAGCTTGACAATTCTTTCTTTTTCAGGGGCTATAGTCCTGATGTAGGATTTAATCTGTTCGTAAGTGGATTCATCTTCTACAGTGATTGCGTCGAATGACTCATTGAGCAGGTCTCTCACAAGTGAAGAAGCCATACTCATCTCTCCGATGATCTTATCGCGATTCTTTGCTTTCATCAATTTTCCCATTCCCTCTTCCCAGCTAGTGAGAAGATTTCGAAGGTCTTTATCCAATTCCGTCACGGATTGGCCTTCTGCTACTGTCCGAATTATTACTCCGAAGTTGGCAGGTTTGATCGAATTGATAAGTCTCAAGAGACGCTTTCTTTCCTCGCTGCTTCTGATCTTTTTGGACACATTAACTGAGTCCGAAAAAGGAACTAACACGAGGTAGCGACCGGGCAGAGAGAGCTCACAGGAAAGTCGGGGTCCTTTTGTAGATATAGGCTCTTTAACTATCTGAACCAGTAGTTGCTGGTTTTTGGATAGCGGATTGGAAATTTTTCCAATCTTGTCTATCTCAGGTTCGTTTTCGAACCCCTTCAATGTATAACCGTTGTAATTGTTGTTGCGAACTTGCTTGGTGAACTTAGTCAAGCTGTTGAAATTTGGCCCCAGGTCCTGATAGTGAAGGAATGCATCCTTCTCGTATCCTACGTCAATAAATGCGGCATTGAGCCCATTGACGATTTTTCTGACCGTACCGAGGTAAATATCTCCAACTTTGAACTGATTGTCCATCCCTTCGGAATGCAACTCGATCAAACTTTTATCTTGAAGGAGGGCAATGCGACTTCCGTTTTGAGCTGAATCGATTAACAATTCTGTACTCAAAGTCTCTTATTAATAATGTAAATGAACGTTGTACTAAAATGAGAATAAGAAGAAGTGTATTACTTCTTCTTATGTCTATTTTTTCTTAGTCTTTTCTTACGCTTGTGCGTAGCAATCTTATGTCTTTTTCTTTTTTTTCCGCAAGGCATAGTCTTTGGATTTAGTAGTGATATATTAATTTATAATTTGTCGAGATAGCTTTGAATACTTCCCAAAATCATTTGATCTTGAGTCATTTCCTTCACTTTCTCAAACTGAGCTTTCGCTTTATTCTTTTGATTAGCCTCGAAATAGCTCACGCCCAGATAAAACTGACCCTGGAGATTAGTTGGATGATATTGGATCAACTCCTCAAATCGCTCAGTAGCCCGTTTATATTGGCCAGACTGCATCGATAAGATTCCCATGTTGAACAGTCCATCTTCATTGGTCGGTTCTTCCGCTAAGACTTCTCTCAGCATCGTGATCCCTTGCATTGGATTGGACGAAGACACATAGGTCATCGCTACTTTTGTCTTCAAATCTAATCTATTGGGATCTTTTTCCAATACTTGTCCCAAGTAATTTCGGGTTTGCTCTGCTGTAAAAGATACTTTATCAGTATCCAATGCAAAACCGAATGCTTCGTAATACACATTCCCCGTTTTTTCGGATAATTCTTGCGTTGGATATTTATCCGCTGCCAAACTAAGAAAATATCCTGCACTATCATATTTTGACAAGCTCCTATAGATCTCTCCTAACCCTTCTGAAGCAGCTATAAACTCATTTTCTGGAGAGTTATTCGAAATAGTAAGTTTGAAAGATATAATCTCTTGAGCTTGGGCAGGGGAAATCTCAGCTTCATGTTGAGCAATAGCATTGGCAGTTTCGGTTGTTGAACCAGATTCCACTTGAGAAATACCAGTTACACCATCATCATTATCTACCACCACTTTAGGAAGCGCATACAATCCTATGATTGCAACGACACCTGCTACTACAAGTATGAGCTGAGATTTTTTCATGTTATTACTCTACAAGCTTAATCCTGAGGAGCTAATTCTTTAATTTTTTTGCTACTCTTTATTTTCTCAATAAAGACTTTTGAGGGTTTGAATGCTGGGATGTAATGTGCTTCGATTACTATCGCAGTATTTTTTGAAATATTTCGGGCAATTTTTCTGGCTCGCTTCTTATTAATGAAGCTGCCAAAACCTCTCACATAAATGTTATCCCCATCCGCCATGGATTCTTTTACTACTTTAAAGAATGCCTCAACGGTCTGTGTTACATCATCTTTCGGGATTCCGGTTTTATCTGAAATCTTTGTGATTACTTCTGCTTTTGTCACTTTGAATGTATTTTAGAAATTATTAAATAAGCTTAACGACCTATTAGCCAAGTGTTTTTGGGACTGCAAATGTACAAAAACGAAAGCAATTAAAAAACATATTGAAAAAAATTAGCGTGATTTGTATCATATATTTTATTTATTGATGCACAATAATACTACTGATTATCAGCTATTTTCTTATCAAATAATTCGGTGGTATGAAGCTAATCCAAGAGATTTACCTTGGAGAAATACGAAAGATCCGTATAAAATTTGGCTCTCAGAGGTCATTTTACAGCAGACTAGAGTAGCCCAGGGACTGCCCTATTATGAAGCTTTCTTAAAAGCATACCCAACAGTGAAAGCCTTAGCTCTTGCTCCGGAAGAGGAAGTACTGCGCCTTTGGCAAGGCTTAGGCTATTACAGCAGGGCCAGGAACCTTCATTTTTGTGCCAAAGTAATTTGGTTCGAACTAAGCGGAGCATTTCCGGATACCTATAAGTCGTTATTAAAATTAAAGGGAGTCGGATCATACACCGCAGCAGCAATTTCCAGTTTCGCCTTTGATGAGGTGCAAGCCGTAGTCGATGGAAATGTCTTTCGAGTCCTTGCCCGATTTTTTGGAATCGACACTGATATCGCAAGTAGCAAGGGAAAAAAGGAATTTGAAACCTTGGCAAATGAGATCATTCCCAGTGGCGAACCTGCGCTATTTAATCAGGCTATGATGGATTTTGGAGCCCGATTATGCACTCCAAAGAATCCTGATTGTGAAGATTGTCCACTAGGCCACAGTTGTTTTGCTTTCAAGCAATCATTGGTGAAATCTCTTCCCGTAAAAATTAACAAAACAAAAATTCGAGAGAGGGTCATACACTATTATGTGATCAAGTGTGGAAAAAATTGGGTTTGGAATAAAAGAACGGCAGGAGATATCTGGGAAGGTCTACACGATTTTCCAATGGAGGAAACAAGTCTACACAATGAAATTCAGGAACTGAAACTTCCAGTATATGCACCTGTAATTTCCTTTCCAAAAAAATACCGACATATACTGTCGCATCAAAAACTAAACGTTCGATTCTCTGAAGTACAAATTCCTGAGAAAAATTATCCGGATTTGGAGCAATGGTGTGAAAATCAAGGATATTTCATGGTGGAAGAGGAGCGAATCGATCAATTACCCAAGCCAAAGTTAATTGTAAACTTTTTGAGCGATGCGGAGATTTGAGTACATTGATAGAACAATTTTAAATCCAAATAATACGAAAGACCATGGCAGGAGTAAATAAGGTAATTCTAGTAGGGAATCTTGGTGCAGACCCGGAAGTAAAATACTTAGAAGGAGATAATGTAGTCGCAAATGTAAGCCTCGCAACTACCGAAGCGTATAAAGATCGGAGTGGAAACCGAGTCGAGCAAACCGAATGGCATGACTTAGAACTTTGGGGCCCGCAGGCCAAAATAGCTGAGCAATACCTAAAGAAAGGAAGCCAAATCTACGTAGAAGGGAAAATAAAGTCAGATAAATGGACTGATGAGCAAGGGCAGAACAAGAAAAAAATGAAAATTAGAGTACTTAATTTCACGATGTTAGGCGGAAAACCCGAGGGAAGTCCAATGGGCACCCCAAGCCCTCAATCGCACAATTCGCCTCCCAAAGCAACAGTCCCCACACCTGCTTCTAACCCTCCTGTAATGGAAGAAGATTCCGCAGATGACGATCTTCCATTTTAATATTTTAATCCTCTGAATTTCTTTCAGGGGAATTTTTTAGTTTTGCATTAACCTCTTTTGGTTTATTCATGGACGATCCCTACCCGAGTATTTATTTTCTAGCACAAATAAGCCCTCCATCTTCAAGCTATCTACTATTAAATGGCTTAGCCTTTATTTTACTTCTTATTAGTTCTGCATTAGTTTCTGGCTCAGAGGTAGCCTTTTTTTCGCTTTCAAATGAAGATCTCGAGAGTCTTGAGGATTCTTCAAGCCCAAATAGCAAAAAAGTGATTGAGCTAATCAATTCCCCGAAGAAACTACTTAGCACTATCCTTATCCTCAATAATCTTTTAAACATAGGGATAGTGACATTGACCACTTTTGTAGCCTGGTCTATCTTTGGCACTAATGCTACCGGTGTCTTGATTATTTTAGTTCAGACTATAGGTGTGACATTTGCCATTGTTTTCTTTGGGGAAATCGTCCCAAAAGTATACGCAAATAAAGCCAAACGTGAGTTCAGCCTGATCATGGCACCATCCATCTCGTTTTTTTCGATCATCCTAAAGCCTATTTCTTATTTCTTGATGGCATTCAGTAATCTGTTGGAAAAAAGAATTGAGAAAAGAGGCTATTCGCTTTCTGTCAACGAACTTAATCAAGCCCTAGACCTTAGTACAAAAGATACTACCTCCGAGGAAAAAGATATTCTACGGGGAATCGTAAACTTTGGAACACTGACAGTGAAGCAAGTGATGCAAAGCAGAATAGATATCACTGCAATAGATGTGGAGATGGACTTCCACGAGTTGATGGATCGAATCAATAAAAGCGGCTATTCCAGAATCCCCGTTTATGAAGAGACCATAGATACTATCTTGGGCATACTCTACATCAAGGATTTATTGCCATTTATCGAAAAGGATGAGGATTTTGCTTGGAAAGAACTGATTCGAAAGAGTTTTTTTGTTCCTGAGAATAAAAAGGTAGACACACTTTTAAAAGACTTTCAGCAGAAGCGTGTTCATATGGCCATTGTAGTTGATGAATATGGTGGAACATCGGGACTGGTTACCCTTGAGGATCTAATTGAAGAAATTATTGGGGAGATCAATGATGAATTCGATGATCGAGACGACTTCTTTTTTCAAGAAATTGACCCGCGTACCTACATTTTTGAAGGAAAGGTTTCGCTCAACGATTTCTGTAAGCGGCTAGAGTTGGATATCCAGATTTTCGATGATGTCAAAGGTGAAAGCGAATCATTAGGGGGGCTACTATTGGAGATCAACTCAAAACTTCCTAAAAACGGAGCAAAAATTGTCTTCGAAGAGTTTGAATTCACTATACTGGCAGTGGATCTACGCAAAATCAAAAAGGTGAAAGTTCATTTAAAATCTCAGGATAAGGATGGAGTCAGTTATTATAAGGATTAATTCTTTTTATTTGGAAAAATCATTTTTGAGACAAATAATCATTGGAATTTTCTACTATTCTTCAATTTTAAAATACCTACAGGGATTAATTGAAATATAATGTATAAAATATTTTAAAAGTTTTTTTAACCCCTAGCTTTCGAAAAATCACTTGAATTGCATCAGATTTATGAATTTTTTAAACCTAATTTTTATAAAAAGTCTGATATCTACCTTTCAAAGACCTTAAAATAAAGCTAAAACCAATTTACGGAAAAATTAAAAAACTGAATTCTAATAATTAATACGGTATCAATTAGGCTATTTTGTTGCAATAATTTTAATAGGATAAAAAAATTTTGTATTTTTTGGAAAATTAAAACTTAATAAATTCCAAAATAATGCAAGACGGATTATATCGATCGGAGTTTGAACATGACTCCTGTGGTATTGGTGCAGTTGTAGACTTAAGTGGAGACCCCTCTCACGAAACGATTAGTGATGCGCTCTATATGCTGAGCAATATGGAGCACCGTGGAGGTCGTGGATCCGATCCTAAGACCGGAGACGGAGCAGGGATTTTAATTCAAGTTCCACACCAGTTTCTCAAAGACATAATAGCTAGAACGGAGATCAACTTACCCGAAGCTGGCTCTTATGGGGTGGGAATGACTTTTTTCCCCAAGAATAAGCAACTTTTCAAAAAATCCAAGGAGCTCTTAAATGAAATTATCGACAAGCTTGACTTTGAGCTGATCGGATATCGTACAGTGCCTGTGGATGAGACTGTACCGGGATCAGGAGCACTTGATGTGATGCCAAATATTGAACAACTCTTTGTAAAACATAAAAAAGGACTCACCGGAATTGAGCTTGAGCGTAAGCTTTACATACTCAGAAACTTTTCCAGCTCAGAGATCAATACCAAAATTTCTGGGGTAAATCATGCATTTTACTTTGCCAGTCTAAGTAGTCAGACCCTTATCTACAAGGGTCAATTAAGAACTGATCAGGTTTTACCCTTTTACAAAGATTTACAAAATCCAAAGATCAAATCCACTTTTGCGATAATTCATTCAAGATTCTCGACCAATACTTTCCCAAATTGGAGACTTGCGCAACCCTTCCGCTGCCTCTCCCACAATGGTGAAATAAATACTATTCGTGGCAATTTGAATAAAATGAAATCGAAGGAAAACTTGATGAAATCAAAGTTTTTCTCCGATGATGAGTTGCAAATGCTTATGCCTATCACCAATAAGATGAATTCCGATTCAGCAAATTTGGATGCCATGGTCGAGCTGCTCTCGCTGAGCGGAAGAAGCCTCCCGCATGCAATGATGATGCTAGTACCAGAGGCATGGCAGGACAACGAAGTAATGGACCGAGATCGAAAGGCGTTTTATAAGTTTCATGCCTCACTCGTCGAACCTTGGGATGGACCTGCTGCCTTATTATTCACTGATGGTAAATCTGTGGGAGCAACCTTAGACAGAAATGGCTTGAGGCCCCTGCGCTATTTCATTACCAAAGACAAGCGCTTGATCCTTTCCTCTGAGGCAGGAGCACTTCCTATTCGTGAGTCGACGATCGAGCGAAAAGGGAGAATTAGTCCCGGTAAAATGCTTTGGGCTGATCTGGAAAAGGGCAGAGTATTGTTTGACGAAGAAGTAAAGAACGAAATCTGCAAAAAACAGCCATATGAGCAATGGGTTGACGACCAACGAATCAAACTTCGACTAGAAGATGATCTGGAGACAGTTTCGCACCCTTACTCTACTGAAAATATCAAAAAGAGCCAGACAGTCTTTGGCTACACTTCTGAAGAGTTAAAGGTGGTCCTGGCGCCTATGGGAGGCACTGCTTATGAAGCTATTGGCTCGATGGGAGCAGACACACCGCTAGCAGTGCTTTCAAAGCAAAGTCAACATATCGCTAACTATTTTAAGCAGCTTTTTGCCCAGGTAAGTAATCCACCAATCGATCCGATCCGTGAACGAATGGTGATGTCCTTGTTTACACGACTGGGAAATGGCCAAAACATCTTAGAGGAAAGCCCTAAACATACCCGACAAATACATATTTCTCAGCCAGTTCTCCTTAATGAAAACCTTGAGAAAATCAAAAATATGGAGGGTCAAGGGTATCGATGCAAGACCCTTTACAGTCATTTCAAAGCAGATCATCAGCCGGGAAGACTTTTAGAAGCCTTGGATTTGCTCTGTGATGAGGCAGAGAAAGCGATCAATGAAGGAAGGAATATCCTTATTATATCTGACCGAAATAGTAATGAGCAACTAGCCCCGATTCCATCACTGCTCGCAATTGGCGCGATACACCACCATTTGGTAAAGAAAAAAATAAGAACGAGTGCCGGACTTATATTAGAATCTGGAGATATTCGAGAGACACACCACTTTGCCACAGCAATTGGCTATGGGGTATCTGCAATCAATCCCTACTTGGCATTGGAATCTTTGCTTGAAATGTGGGAGAAGGGTCAGTTTCCAGAAGTCAAAGACCGAAAGAAACTGTTTTCTAATTACCAGGATGCTATTGGTAAAGGTCTGCTGAAAGTCCTGTCCAAAATGGGAATCAGCACACTTCAATCTTACCAGGGGGCTCAGATCTTCGAAGCAATTGGGCTGGGTCCTGAGGTAATCGATCGCTGCTTCAAGGGAACAATCTCCAGAATCAGCGGAATTTCATTCGATGAACTAGCAGAGGAGGTACTGATTCGTCATAGGTCTGCACATCAAATCGGCTCCCCGACATTGGATGCCGGTGGTATCTATCAATGGAAGCGTCGCGGTGAAAAACACTTATTCAATCCTGAGACCATCCATTTATTACAAAAGTCAACTCGGTTTAATGATTATGGCATGTACAAAAAATTTGCAGCCAAAATCAATGATCAAAGCCGAGACGCACTAACACTTCGTGGACTTTTTGAATTCAAAAAACGAATTACTATCCCAATCGAAGAAGTAGAACCTGCATCTAAGATCATCCATCGTTTTGCAACCGGGGCGATGTCTTTTGGGTCAATTTCTCACGAAGCCCATTCGACTTTGGCAATAGCAATGAATCGAATCGGCGCCAAAAGTAATTCTGGAGAAGGCGGAGAAGATGAAAGCCGATTTATCCGAAAAGAAAATGGGGATTGGGAAAGATCAGCGATTAAGCAAGTGGCATCAGGCAGATTTGGCGTGACGAGTAATTACCTGACGAATGCTACTGAGCTTCAGATTAAAATGGCACAAGGTGCAAAGCCCGGTGAAGGCGGACAGCTTCCTGGTCACAAAGTTGATGACTGGATCGGAAGAGTGCGTTATTCTACCCCCGGGGTGGGATTAATTTCGCCACCTCCACATCACGATATTTATTCGATCGAAGACTTGGCTCAGCTGATCTTTGACTTGAAAAACGCAAATCGAAAAGCAAGAATCAATGTAAAATTAGTGTCTCAGGCTGGTGTCGGAACAGTAGCCGCTGGTGTGGCCAAAGCCATGGCAGATGTCATCTTAATCTCGGGAGCAGATGGAGGCACAGGTGCTTCTCCACTAAGTTCGATTCGACATGCAGGTCTTCCCTGGGAGCTTGGATTATCAGAGGCACATCAGACATTGGTCAAAAATAACCTTCGAAGTAGAGTAACACTTCAAACCGATGGACAGCTTCGTACGGGGCGAGATCTGGCGATCGCCACTTTACTAGGAGCAGAGGAATGGGGAATCTCCACCGCCGCAATAGTAGTACAAGGCTGTATCTTGATGCGCAAGTGTCACTTAAATACCTGTCCTGTTGGGATCGCCACACAGAATGAAGACTTGAGAAAGCTTTTCACGGGTGATCCGGATCATGTTGTAAATTATTTCTATTTCTTGGTTCAGGATCTTCGAGAAATCATGGCGTCACTAGGATTTCGCACGATCGATGAGATGGTAGGTCAGAGTAATGTATTACAGGCCTCAGGGCACTTAAGTCATTGGAAATGGGATAAAGTAGATTTAAGCCCGATTTTTCATAAGGTGGAAGTGCCGGATCATGTTGGCATCTACAAACAAATCGATCAGGAGTTTGACTTGAAGAATGTATTGGATCGCCGATTAATTAAAGCGGCCCATCCATCATTAGAGCAGGCAATGGCCAGTGGAGGGAGTTTCCCTATAAAAAATACAGACCGTTCTGTCGGTGCGATGCTATCAAATGAAATATCCAAAATCTATGGCAGTGTTGGACTTCCCGAGGATACAGTTAATTTCAAATTCAATGGATCAGCTGGCCAAACCTTTGGTGGATTTTTAGCTAAAGGAGTGAATTTTGAATTGGAGGGAGAAGCAAATGATTATTTCGGAAAAGGACTTTCCGGTGGAAAATTAATTGTCTATCCAAGTCGTAATTCGCAGTTTGTGCCAGAAGAAAATATCATCATTGGTAATGTTGCTTTCTACGGAGCTACTTCGGGCGAAGCCTATATCAATGGACAAGGTGGCGAAAGATTCTGTGTGCGAAACTCTGGTGTTACAGCTGTGATCGAAGGAATAGGTGACCATGGCTGTGAGTACATGACTGGTGGCTTGGTGATCAGTCTGGGAGAAATCGGCAGAAACTTCGCAGCAGGGATGAGTGGTGGAATTGCCTACATCCTGAACAATTACATCACCGAGATCAATCCTGAACTTGTAGATGTAGACCCACTGGATGAAGAAGATTTCCAGACTATCAAGACCTATCTCGAGCGGCATGTCAAATTGACGCGATCAGGACTTGGAATACAATTCTTAGCGAATTGGGATCACTATAAAGTGAAATTTATCAAAGTAATTCCGCGAGACTACAAAGCAATCTTGCAGAAAAGAGTAATAGAACAAAGTAAAACACTGGTGTAAGATGGGAGCGAAAGAAGGATTTATTCAGTTTAAGAGAGAGACACCTGTAACCCGTGATCCAAAGGATCGCATTGAGGATTATAAGGAGATATACGAGCCATTTTCTGATGAAAAGCTAAATCATCAGGCAGCTCGGTGTATGGATTGTGGTGTTCCATTTTGTCATAGCGGTTGCCCGTTGGGCAACGCAATTCCGGAGTTCAATGATGCGGTCCATGATCAATCCTGGGAAGAAGCAATCACCGTACTTCGGAGCACCAATAATTTCCCGGAGTTTACGGGAAGAATTTGTCCTGCACCTTGTGAGGCTAGCTGTGTATTGGGAATCAACAAAGATCCAGTGGCGATCGAATTGATCGAAAAAAATATTGCTGAAAAAGCCTATGAACTAGGACTTATCAAAGCAAATCCGCCGAAAACCAGAACCGGAAAATCAATTGCTGTCATCGGATCAGGTCCAGCAGGATTGGCGGTGGCCGATCAATTGAATCAGGCTGGACATGAGGTTACAGTTTTTGAAAAAGATTCCAAACCGGGAGGATTACTTCGCTATGGAATTCCGGATTTCAAATTGGAAAAATGGGTCATTGATCGACGAATCAAACTGATGATCCAAGAAGGGGTTATTTTCAGTTGTAATACTGAAGTAGGATTTAATATCAAAGCAGAGAATATCCTTCGGAATTTTGATGCAGTAGTTCTTTCTACTGGAGCTGCTCACCCCAGAGCCTTAAACATTAAGGGGGATAAGCTCAAAGGCGTTCATTTTGCGATGGAATTGCTAGGTCAGCAAAATCGGGTAATCAATGGTGAAATTACTGAAAACCCGATTTCAGCAACCGGGAAAAACATTATTGTAATTGGCGGTGGAGATACCGGAAGTGACTGTATCGGTACATCCAATCGACATGGAGCGGCCTCCATCACCCAATTGGAGCTTTTACCAAAACCACCACAGCAACGAAACACTCTTAATACTTGGCCAGAGTGGCCAATGACGCTCAGAACATCCAGCTCACACGAGGAAGGCGTGGATCGTGTGTTTTCCATTTTGACTAAGGAGTTTATAGGTAACAAAGCAGGTGAAGTTACCGGATTGAAATTAGCAGATTTGGAATGGGTAGATAAAGGTGGAAAAATGGGATTTGAGGAAATCCCAGGCACTGAACGAACCGTTCCTTGCGATTTGGCACTTATTGCTGTTGGCTATACCGGTCCAGCCAAGAATGGCCTTTTGGAAGCTTTCGGATCAGAGCTAATGGAGAATACACTTCCCAAATCCAAAAATTATCAAAGCACAAATTCAAAAGTTTTCCTCGCTGGGGATATGCGCAGAGGCCAATCCTTAGTTGTATGGGCAATTTCTGAAGGAAGGGAAGCTGC
>JBDNIP010000458.1:0-13306 GCA_041688245.1 Algoriphagus sp. | reverse complement strand
TGGTTAATAGTAGCGCATGTCCGGGCTGGGGCCATATGATTGATAGTGGAGCCACTACCCTCTGGGAAACCTGGAAAGAAAGTGACAATACTTTTACCAATTGCCACCCCATGTTTGGAACTGTCACAGAGTGGTTTTATAGATGGCTAGGTGGTATTCGCCCTGATCCTAGCAATCCTGGTTTTAAAGAATTCACATTAGCACCAAGGGTTCCAGTTGGACTGGATTATATTTCCTGTGTGTACGATTCTCCTTATGGTGAAATCATTTCTAATTGGAAGAGGGGGGCTGATGAAAGTGTAAATTATGAAATGAAGATACCTAAAGGCAGTAGTGCCAATGTTTCTTTAACCATTGATCCTTCACAAAAATTGTCCATAAAGAAAAAAGGAGATGGTTTTAAACCTGAAAACATCAAGGGCTTGGAATCAGGCGAATTTAAATTAGGAGAAGGCGAATATTTTATAAGCATTTCAAACTGAAAGGTCCTTAGATAAACCTTTATGATAGTGAAGGGGCAGATATCAAAATAAGGAGAATACGAATACTAAGAAATAGCGCTTCTATCTATTTATAGGTGCTTACCAATTGCGAAAAGAAAATGAAATCAAGGATGTATAAAAAGTCGAAAATCAACATTTGCTTATTGCTGTTAGTCAGTTTGGTGATTTATGCTGGATGTAATTCGGCTGAAAAAAGTCAAACTGAATACTTCCCAACAAATGTTTTATTGATCACTGCCGATGATCTTAATTACAATTCATTAGGTTGCTACGGTAATGATATAGAAAATATCACCCCTAATATTGACTTACTCGCGCAGAGGGGCATTCGTTTCAATAATGCATTCGTCAATATTGCGGTATGTCAGCCATCCCGCCAATCCATTTTGACAGGCAGGTATCCTCATACCAACGGAGCACCTGGCTTTAACCCGATTGATGAAGCCGTCACTACCTTACAGGAGCAACTCAACAAAGCAGGATACTTGAATGGTATATTGGGAAAAGAGATACATCTGAAACCTGTCAAAAAGTTTTTTTGGGATTATTTTATTAGGGAAGCAGATCTTGCTTCAGGTTTAGGAATAGGAAGAGATCCCGATTTATACTATTCATACGCCTTAGAATTTTTCAGAAAATCCAAAAAGGAAGGTAAACCTTTTTTTCTGATGGCGAATAGCCATGATCCTCATCGTCCTTTTGCCGACAGTGACCAGGAAAGAAAGAGTTGGGGGGAAGACCTTCCTGTTTTTACTAGAAAAATTATACCCGAAGAAGTAACTGTTCCTGCTTTTCTGCCTGACCTGCCAGAAGTCAGATTAGAGATAGCAGAGTACTATACCTCGGTGTACCGGCTGGATCAAACTGTAGGTGCGATCATGAGAGCACTAGAGGATTCCGGACTTGGAGATAATACAATGGTGATGTTTTTAAGTGACAATGGGATGTCATTTCCTTTTGCCAAGTCGAATTGTTACCTAAATAGTAACAAGACTCCATGGATTGTAAGTTGGCCCGACCAAATTTCGGAAGGAAAGGTGGACAGTACCCATTTTATCTCAGGTATAGATTTCATGCCTACTATCCTTCATGCCCTTCATTTACCCGAAGTCCCCGCCATGGATGGTTCTTCTTTTCTTCCTTTGCTCCAAGGGAAATCCCAAAAAAATAGGACAAGTGTATTTACCGAATTCCACAGGACTTATGCCGGTACAGACTATTCCATGCGCTGCGTTCAGGAAGGTGATTACGGGTATATCGTGAATTTTTGGAGTGATGGGGAACAGCAAATGCGAGGGGATGCTTCCAGCGGAAGGACTTATGCTGCAATGAAGAAAGCGGCTACCGCCGACGAAGGTATCGACGAACGCTTGGACTTGTATGTTTATCGGGTTCCCGAGGAGCTATATGATTTTAGTGTGGATCCGGATGGACTAAACAACTTAATTAATGATACAACTTACAAGGAAATTACCAAGAGATTGAAAGGCCTGCTTCTACGGGAAATGAAGAAAACCCGTGATTCACTGTCAGGCAACTTTCAAGAAAGGTTTCTTGAGGAATAAAATACTTTCTGACGGATAATGTCCTGGTAGGATAGTAGGATGTATTCGGAGATAAATTCCTAATTATATTGCATAATTCCGTTTTGACAATCTTATGTTTGGATATCAGCAAAAATCACGGTTTCATGTCGTTTAAAAAGCAATGTTAAAATACCATGCCTTTTGGTTAAAATCGTGTAAGATTTAGCAGATACTTAGGTCTAATTTTATCTCTTTCGAATAAATCCATTTAAGTAATAATAGGTTGGTTTGCAAAATATCAAAGGTGTATACAAGCGATTTTAGGTTTTTAAGCAAAGGTGTATTTACTCAGCTTCTGGTAATAGTAGTCCTTCTTGGTTCATACACAGCCTGTACACCATCCGAAGATAAATCGGTAACTTCTCTTTCAGAAGAAGAATTTTTTAACCCGTCAAAGGAATATAGACCGCTTGCATTATGGACTTGGCTCAACGGATACGTGAATACCACACAATTGGTGTACGAACTCGAGCAAATGAAAAGCAAGGGGATGAGGGGCGCCTTGATTTGGGACTTGGGGGCACTATTGGATTCCAAAAAGCTCATCCCGGAAGGTCCTGCCATGTTAGGAGAGGAGTCTCTAAAATACTTTTCAAAGGCCCTGATTACTGCTGAAGAACTGGATCTTGATCTAGGCTGGGTGGCGTCTAGCAGTTGGAATGCCGGTGGACCATGGGTAGCTGAGGCAGATGCTTCTAAGGAGCTGACAAGTTCTAGCCAAACTGTAAAAGGCCCTTCCAAGCAAAAAATTCTCATTTCACTACCGGAAAGTAAAAGGGAATCAGCTACACAATTTACATTGTTAAGCACAATGGCAGTTCCACACAGCGAGGAGAAAACCATTGATTACAGGAATGATAGACTCATACCACTGGATGAATTTATAAAAGAGGGTCAATATTTAGATTGGGAGGTGCCCGAAGGTAGCTGGGATATCCTTTTCTTTTTTATGAGCAATACCGGCCAAAATTTGGTGGTTCCCAGCCCTAACTCCAGCGGATTAATTATTGACCATTTGAGCAAATCCGCAACAAAAAAATATTTCGATAGTATTTTCCAAAAGCTCTTACCCATTCAGACTTCCGATCGCCATCTAAAATTTTTCATGCTGGACAGTTATGAGGTGTGGCCTGCGACTGACTGGACACCATCTTTTGTGGAAGCCTTCCAGTTGAAATACGAATACGATCCCTTGCCCTATCTCCCTTTGCTGCAAGGGTATACCAGTCAAGACACACAATTGGTTGAGCGGTTTTTGGGAGACTACCGCCGGCTCGTGAGCGATATGATGATAGCAAATCATTTTGCGCAGTCGGTAGAAATTGCAGAAAAGCATGGTGTGGAGATGCTGGTGGAAGCAGGACATGGTGGACATCCACGTGTAGATCCGCTGAAAGCTCTGGGTAACTCACACATTCCCATGGGGGAATTCTGGAACCGGCAGCGGCACTGGGTAACCAAAGAAGCTTCAAGTGCCGCTCATATTTACGGGAAGAACGTAGTGGCTGCCGAATCACTCACAGGTTGGAATCATTGGCAACACGGGCCAACTGACTTCAAGCAGCTTATAGATATTGCTTTCTGCGAGGGCCTGAATCAAATCGTTTTTCACACCTTTTCCCATAATCCGGCAATAGCTGGCCAGCCCGGATTTGTGTACCACGCAGGTGAGCATATTAATGTCAATGCTACTTGGTGGGAAATGGCGCGCCCTTTTATGGATTATATAGCAAGAAGCTCCTATATGTTGCGACAGGGAAATTTTGTGGCAGACGTGCTTTTGTATTATGGTGACGATGCCCCCAATCTCGTTCCGCCCAGACGAATGGATCCTAATTATACGCCGGATATGCCAGGTATATTTCCGTCCTATTTTTATGACGAAAGTAAGTGTCCACACTGTGGAAGACCAAAACCTATCAACCCCGGCAGTTTATCTGGTTATCAATACGATTATATAAATGAAGATGTGATAACCACCACATTAGAAACTGAAAATGGCAACCTAGTACTGCCACATGGTCAATCGTACAAAGTAATGGTGCTTCCTGATAGAGAGGATATCTCTCTTGAGGTATTAAAGCATCTTGAAAAGCTGGTTTTCAATGGTGCAGTAGTTATTGGAAGAAGGCCTGAAAGAACTACTTCCTTGAAAAATTATCCTGATTCTGATAAGGAAGTAAAAAGTATCGCTGACAAAATATGGGGTAATTGTGACGGTGAAAAGATAACTACCAATACGTATGGAAAGGGGACAGTTTATTGGGGGAAATCCGTGGAGGAGGTATTGGAAGAACTTGCTATTTCCCAAGATTTCGAATTGAAGAATATAGATAATCACGACCTGCATATTGACTATGTCCATCGGACAACAGAAAATGAAGACATCTATTTCGTTTCAAACAGTAGCCAAAGGAAAGAAAATATAACCGGCGTTTTCAGGGTCGATGCAAATCTAAAACCAGAACTATGGGATGCTGAATCAGGCTTGATTCAACGCGATGTGAAATATTCTAAGGTGAAAAATGGCGTGCAGATTGACCTGATCTTGGATCCCTTCGCTTCAAGGTTTATCATATTTCGAAAAAACACCACTGGAATAAATGATAAAGACCTGTTTTACAATTTGCAATCTGGCTTTCAGGAAAAACAAAAGCCAGAAGAAACCGAACACATAACTGATATTTCAACTCAATGGAATATCAGCTTCAACCCCAATATGGGTGGGCCTAAGTCCCTGAAACTGGACAAACTTGTCAGTTGGTCTGATTTGGAGGAAGAAGGAGCGAAGTATTATGCCGGTTCTGCAAATTACTCCCGAGATTTTACAGTAAATAAAGAATCATTATCTTCTGAAATTGAGGCATTCGTAACCTTTGATGACGTTCAGGAAATGGCGCAGGTGTATGTCAACGGGAATGATTGTGGAGTGGTGTGGTTACTGCCTTACACTACCCGAATTACCCCATACCTCAAGGTAGGGACAAATACCATCACGGTGAAGGTCATAAATACCTGGAATAACCGAATTGTGGGGGATTCAAGGGATGGGGATAAAAATCCTTATACTCAGACAAATGCCAAAATTAAATTTAGTAAAGACACCCCCTTATTGCCTTCCGGATTGATGGGGAAATCACAGATCCGATTCTTTAATAAATGAAAGGCCTATGAAAATCCCTACTTATTATAAAATTATAATTACCATTCTCGTTTGTTTTGCTTTTGGTGGTGCAACCAATGCGCAAGAAAAAAAAGCAAATATCATTTATATTTTGGTTGATCAATGGCGAGCATCTGCCTTCGGTTATACAGGAGATCCCAATGCAAATACCCCCAATCTGGACAGGTTGGCTCAGGAAAGCATTAATTTCAAAAATGCAGTTTCAGTAATGCCGGTCTGCACTCCTTATCGTGCTGCTCTTATCACGGGAAAATATCCTACTACTACCGGCATGTTTTTGAATGATCTTCATCTTCCTTTAACCGAATATGGTCTGGGTGATGTGCTTGTGGACCGTGGATATACTACTGCCTATATTGGTAAATGGCATTTGGATGGCCATGGCAGGCATGCTTATATTCCTCCAAGCAGGCGTAGAGGGTTTATGTATTGGAAAGCATCAGAATGCGACCATGATTATGACCAATCCCATTATTATACAGGCAACTCAGATGAAAAGCAATTTTGGGATGGCTACGATACCTATGCGCAAACTAAAGATGCGCAACATTACATAGCCGAACATGTCGGAAAAGAAAAACCCTTTGCTTTGTTTATTTCCTATGGAACACCTCATTTTCCTTATAATGCGGCACCCGAAGTTCTAAAACAAAATTATCCATTTGCGGACATTATTCTTCCTGAAAACGTACCAGAATCCATAGCAGATGAGGTGAGAAAAGAAGCTCAGGGTTATTATGCCCATTGCGAGGCTTTGGACAATAGTATTGGAGAATTGCTCGCCAGTCTGGATGAATTAGGAGTCATTGATAACACACTAATTGTATTTACTTCTGATCATGGAGAAATGCTAGGTGGGCACGCCGTAAGACCTAGGGCCAAACAGGTGCCGCTCGCTGAATCGGCTAGGGTGCCAATGCTACTTCGTTACCCTCCTTTACATGGGGAAATTGGAAGAGTCGTTGAAACACCTATCACCACACCGGATATTTTCCCCACCATCTTTGGCATGCTGGATCTTCCCATTCCAGCTACCTATGAAGGAGATGATCTCTCTCGTGTATTAACTGAAAACAAAGAAATTCAAGACCGTGCAGCACTTTATATGCAGCTTGCTCCTTGGGAAATAGGTTCGGAATATGGAAGAGAATACAGGGCCATTAAAACTCCCCAATATACCTATGTTCGCTCCTTGGACGGCCCTTGGCTATTGTTTGATGATACTAATGACCCTTTACAGATGAACAATCTCGTGGCAAATCCTGCCCATGAAGGATTAGTCACTGAATTGGATGAAAAGCTCTGGAAATTACTCATCAAGCTGGGAGATGATTTTAAACCTGCCCAATGGTATATCGATAAGTGGAATCTAAAGCCAGGAGCACACGGCAGTATTCCCTATGACAAAGAAGGCAATCTACCTTCACAATCTCCCATCTTAACAAAGGGTTCTTCCTGAAAAATTTTTTTAACCAAAAAAGTAGAAACGTTTGCCAAATTTATAGAATTGAAAAAATGAAAAAATCCACTGATAAATTTCCACTAATAGTTTTGGTTTTAAGTTGGCTCTTGGTTTCCTGCCAAGAAAAGGAGGTTGAACAACAGCCCAATATCCTTTTTATCATGACCGATGACCATACTCAGCAGGCACTACATGCGTATGGACAAGGATTATTGGATAACGTTTATTTTCCCAATATGAACCGCTTGGCCAAAGAAGGAGCTCTTTTCAAGAACAGCTTTGTTACGAATTCCATTTGTGCCCCAAGCAGAGCAGTTTTGCTGACAGGTAAATACAGTCATATTAATGGGCAAATAGATAATGTGGTGCCTTTTGACTGGGATCAGGCCAATTATCCAAAAATGTTGCAGGCCGCAGGTTATGAAACTGCCCTAATTGGAAAGATTCATCTTGGGGGTAAACCGCAAGGATATAACTTCTCGATGACCTTGCCCGGACAGGGAAGTTACTACAACCCCGATTTCATCAAAAACGGAGAGGAGAAACTGAACTTTGAAGGCCACTGCGAATCCTTAATCCCACAATTTGTAATGGATTGGCTGGAAAATGATTGGGATAGAAGTAAACCCTTTGCTATTAATTACCATACCAAGGCTCCCCACCGAGATTGGATGCCCGAGGAGAAATACCTGGATCTATATGAGGATCAAGAGTTTGAATTTCCTGCTAATTTCTTTGATGATTATGAGGGAAGAGGGACTGCGGCCCGAGAACAGGAAATGGAAATCATCAATGATATGTATTGGGGCTGGGATATGAAATTCGAATCAAACCCCTTTACCGGAGAGCCCAGCCGCTTGTCTGCACCTTTTGAACGCATGACTGAGGAGCAAATGGCAGCTTGGAATGCTGTATATGGTCCGGAAAATGAAAGATTCTTGAAAGAAAAACCTACTGGCGAAGCTCTTGCGAAGTTTATGTATCACCGGTACCTACGGGATTATTTAAAAGTAGTCAAATCGGTAGATGATGGGATAGGAAAGGTATTGGATTATCTGGAGAGTCAAGGTCTACTGGATAATACCGTTGTGGTCTACACTTCTGACCAAGGCTTTTACCTGGGAGAGCACGGTTGGTTCGACAAGCGGTTTATGTATGAGCAATCCCTTAGCACACCGCTGCTGGTCAGGTATCCTAAGGAAATAAAGGCTGGAACAGTTGTAGAACAACTGGTAATGAACCTAGATCATGCTCCTACGATTTTGGATTATGCGGGAGTTTCTAAGCCCTCAGACATGCAGGGGAATTCTTGGCGAAAACTTGCTGCAGGGGAATCTATTCCTTGGAGAGATGCCATTTATTACCACTATTACGAATATCCGGGCCCTCATTCGGTAAAACGACACTACGGCGTAAGAACAGATAGGTATAAGTTGATCCATTTCTACTACGATGTGGATGAATGGGAGATGTACGATTTGCAAAATGATCCAGATGAAATGACTAGTATTTATGGTAATTCGGAGTATGCAGAAGTACAAGAAATGCTTTACCAGAAATTGGGAGAACTTCGCTTACAATACGGGGATTCGGATGAGTTGAACCAACAGTTCATCAATCAATCAATTTCCAAAAATTAACATGATGGCATGACCTATCCAAAAATATCCTGCCTCCCTTTTCCTTCGATCGCATGGCTACTGATGTTCATATTATTTTCTCAATGGAGCATTCAACAAAAGGGAATTGTAGACGAGAAAATAGGAGATGATAAAAAACCGAATATCATCTTTATTTTGACTGATGACCAGCGATGGGATGCATTAGGTTTTGCAGGAAACGATATCATTCATACCCCAACTATGGATAAGTTGGCGAGTGAAGGATTGTATTTTGCAAATGCGTTTGTCACTACGCCTATCTGTGCAGCCAGCAGGGCTTCCTTGTTCTCTGGATTGTATGAGCGGACACATGATTTTACTTTTGGCAAACCTCCTTTACAGGATAGCTACATGGCCAATAGCTACCCAAACCTTCTAAAAAAGGACGGTTACCGTACCGGATTCGTGGGAAAGTTTGGCGTGAAGGTAAGTGAAGGAATGGAAGATTCTCTTTTTCATCGAATGGACAAGACATTTTGGCCCTACTTAAAGGAAGTGGAGGGAAAAGAAGTCCACTTAGCGGATACCAATGGGGACCTAGCTATTGATTTTATCCGGTCATCTGGTGATCAGCCATTTTGCCTCTCCCTTTCCTTTTGGTCGCCCCATGCGGATGATGGAGCAGAGGAACAATACTTTTGGGCTGATTATACAGATCATTTATACCGGGATACAGAAATTCCGGTGCCGGAAACGGCCGATCCTTCCTTCTATGCCAACATACCCGAATTTTTAAAAAACAGAATGACTCGGGAAAGATGGCATTGGCGCTTTGATACGCCGGAAAAGTACCAAGAGATGGTGAAAGGGTACTACCGGATGATTAGCACTGTGGACAGCGTTCTGTCCAGAATCAGGGTTTCTCTGGAGGAAGAGGGAATTGCCGACAATACGGTTATTATTTTCATGGGAGATAACGGTTATTTTTTGGGAGAAAGGGGCTATGCTGGAAAATGGTTGTTATACGAGCCTTCCATTCGGGTTCCGTTAGTCATCTACGATCCCCGTCAGCCGGAAAATAGGCGAAAAAAGACTTATTCTCAAATGGTATCGAATGTGGATGTTACTCCTACAATTTTATCTCTGGCCGGTGTAAAAATCCCGGACAGTTATGCCGGAAGAAGTCTTACCGATTTTTATGAAGAGGAACCGAGGGACTGGCGTTTCGTAATCTTTCTAGAACATCGGCTGGAAAACAATGAAAAGCTGTTGAAAACAGAAGGTTATCGGGATGATGAGTATAAATTTATCCGGTACGATGACAGCGATTTGATAGAATTATACCACCACAAAACTGATTTTAATGAGGTTAATAACTTGGCGTTAAATAATAAATATATCGAAAAGGTAAAATATTATTCGGACAAGTGTGATTCTATTATTCATGACCTATTACAACAGCGGGTGATCAATCAGTAAAAAAAATTAAAAGTATAATGTTTATATTTTGAAATAACTTGATAACCAAATAACAGTAATCTATAAAGAGAGCGCTTATTTAAAAATCATATACAATGTTTAATTTGAAAGTTAGTAAACTATTTTTACCTGCAATTATATTAATAAGCGGAGGTCTTTCTGCCCAACAAGTAACCGTTTTCAATGATTTGAAAGAATTTGGGGAAATTCCAAAAACTTGGAAAATGGTAGGAGAGGTAAATGCTGACTGGGAGCATAATGATTTTTTGTCAACCACTCATGGAACGGGAATTCTGGTTAATCCACCAAAGCCTGAAAACGGTCCGCATTTAATTTCAGGATTCGAACATGGGGATATGGAATTGGAATTGGATTTTATGGTTCCCAAAGGTTCCAATTCAGGAATTTATCTTCAAGGAAGATATGAGATTCAAATTCTCGACAGTTGGGGCAAAATCAATCCAAATTCCGGCGATGCAGGAGGGGTCTATCAACGCTTTGACAAAGAAAATCGTCAGGGTTTTGAGGGGAAAGCTCCCAGAATGAACGTCAGTAAGGCTCCTGGCTTATGGCAACATGTCAAGATTGTCTTTGAAGCGCCTCAATTTAACCTTGAAGGAGTAAAAGTTAAAAACGCAAAATTCGTACAGGTCTTTCAAAATGGAATACTGATTCATGAGAATGTAGAAGTGACAGGTCCGACAACATCGGCAATGTTTGAGGATGAGAGTGCACTAGGCCCCATAGTTATTCAAGGAGATCATGGTCCGGTAGCTATCAGAAATATTGAATATAAATCATATGGAAACCAAGTTCCTCAAATCAAGGACTTGAAATTTGACTACTACAAAGGAAAGTTCCAATCTGTAGAGGAGTTTCTGGGTAGTCCCCCTAATCAGACAGGCCAATTGAATAAGGTAACCTGGGACTTAGGTCACGGAATCCTTGACTTTGCGTATGAGTATTCTGGAAATTTGGAAATTATAAAATCAGGTGACTATACCTTTTCATTGAGTGCTTTTGGTAAAACAAGCCTTTACATCAATGGCGAAAACGTGATAGAAGATCAATATCAATTACCTAGCGACGCCCCCAGAAGCAAGACTTTACAGTTAGAGCAAGGGACTATTCCATTTAAATTGGTGTTTTACAAAAACAATTATCCGGGAAGAAGACCACAGCTTGGTTTTTTTATTGAAGGACCAGGCATTAAAAAAAGTCCTTTGCAGGATCCAAATTCCTATATCGAATCCGTTATCCAGAAACCGTTTTATTTAGAACCTTCCAATGAACCCATGATTATAAGAGGGTTTTTTCAGCATGATGGTGATGTCAAGACGCATACAATAAGTGTAGGAGAACCGTCTGGATCAAGCTTTGCCTATGATCTCCAACAAGGTGCTCTTTTGAGTATTTGGAGGGGAGGATTTTTGGATACCTCACCGATGTGGCGGCAAAGGGGGGAATCGCAATTGATGATTCCAAATGGAGCTTTAATTGAATTGGCAAGTGGCCCTACCATTGCCAAACTTGACAATAATGACAGTCCTTGGCCTGACTCTGTTAGCACTGATCTATTGTTCATTCAAGGGTATTCCCTTAACCGTGCTAGAAGACCCACCTTCAAATATACCCTTGAGCAAGTTGCGGTTGAAGATTACTTTGTGCCGGATATGGATGGTAAAATTTTAACCCGCACAATTAGTTATGTAAATCCTCAAAAAGAGTCGGGTTTATTTGCAAGGATTATTTCTGCAGATAAAATTGAGGAACTTGGGGAAGGAGTTTACCTTATAAACGAAGGTCAATTTTATATAAAATTGGATAAATTCATGCTTTCAAAAATTGTGTTAAGAATTTCTCAATTGGGTCAGGAATTGTTAATTCCAATTTTGACAGAAGGAAACAAAAATGAAATTAAGTATAGCCTTATTTATTAAATTATAAGGCTGTTTTAAAAATAATGTATAAGATCATTTTATTGGAAAATACGATTATGAAAGCATATAAAAATAGATTACTTATCATAAATAATAACTTCTTTTTTTATCTAAAAAAATCTGGATCAAGTGGTTTTTTCGGATTATTAATAGCTGGTTTTTTTATAGTTTTTTCGGATTCTATACAAGCCCAGAATTCAAATACGCCTAAGGCTTTTTCAGCGAAAGAACAGGATTATTACATTATAGTAGATGTTCCAGTTCCTGATGGCATTGAACTCGAAGTAGGTGGGTTGGCTGTAATTCCTGACGGAAGTTTGGGGGTTTCTACTCGAAGAGGTGAGGTTTGGCTAATAGAAAATCCATATATGGAAGGTTCTCGGATCCCTCGGTTCACCAAATTCGCAGACGGATTACATGAACCGCTGGGATTGGCCTACCATAAAGGTAGTTTTTACTCCTCCCAACGGTCGGAACTTACCAAATTGACTGACATCAACGCTGATGGAAGAGCAGATGAGTACAAAACCGTTGCTTCTTGGCCCTTGTCTGGAAACTATCACGAATATTCGTATGGACCATTATTCACACCCGAAGGGGACATGCTCGTTACTCTGAATTTGGGATGGATAGGTCATGGTGCTAGCTTGGCAAAATGGCGTGGGTGGATGATGAAAGTATCGCCGGAAGGTAAAATGATTCCTATAGCATCAGGGATGAGATCCCCATCTGGTTTTGGGTATAATGCTCAAGGGGATGTGTTTTATGGAGAAAATCAAGGCGATTGGGTAGGTTCAGGTCGGATTACTCATGTGGAGGTAGGTGATTTTGTGGGTAATCCGGAAGGTTTGGTATGGAGCCATTTAGAGGATTCTCCTGTCAGATTAAAACCTGATGATATACCTGATACAGGGTTACCTATGTCAAAGGTCGCTATAGATATCCCCGGATTTAAGACCCCTGCAGTGTGGTTGCCTCACGGGCTGTTGGGAATTTCCACTTCAGATATTCTTTTGGATAACTCTGGTGGGAAATTTGGACCATTTAGTGATCAGCTTTTTATCGGAGATCAGGGTCTTAGTAAAATTGCAAGAGTTTATCTTGAAAAAGTAAACGGTGTGTACCAAGGTGTGGCATTTCCTTTCAGAGAAGGATTTTCTTCCGGTATATTGAGGATGGTATGGGGAAATGACGGTTCTATGTTTGTGGGGATGACGAGTAGGGGATGGAGTTCCACCGGAACGGCACCATTTGGTTTGCAGCGATTGGTATGGACAGGGAAAACACCCTTTGAAATCAAAACGGTAAAAGCCAAACCTGACGGATTTGCATTGGAATTCACCTTGCCTGTTAATGAGTCGGTAGCAAAAAATCCTGAATCTTACAAAATGTCAAGTTTCAACTATAAGTATCACCATAATTACGGGAGTCCTGTTATTGAATTGGAAGATCTAGCGGTTACAGCTGCTATTATTTCTAAGGATGGTTTGTCGGTGAGATTGGTTGTAGATGGTCTTAACCCAACTTGAAAATTCTGTCCCCATAAATCAG
>JBDNIP010000457.1:0-3963 GCA_041688245.1 Algoriphagus sp. | reverse complement strand
TTACCAATCCTGCACCAGATTCTGCGGTGGCTGTGATCAGATGCAATTTGGATTGTGCCTCCTTTATTATCGCTTGGGCTTCTTTTACTTTGCCCATCATTCCCATCATATCAAACATAGTATCTTCAATTTTTTAATGATTATTAATATTTTATAACTGTTTATTATAAAAAAACAAAATTTAATTTTCATAAATATCCTTTATGAAATCCATAAGGTTATTTTCTGCAACATTTTCAAACGATTATAAGTATCCAATAATAAAGTAATAAACGTATGAAGACTATCGAAATCATTAACAAAGAGCAGATCTCATCGCTTAAATTTTCCAAGAAAGAAGTCCTGCTCACAGCTGACGAGTTAAGCAAAAGAACCTTAAATCTCTACAGAGCTCAAACACTGGGCAACTTGCTTCAATCCAAAGTTAAACTTGTATTCGAAACAGCCAATGGTTCACTTTACCAAATTGAGACCACCGTTTGGGCGGTAGGGAATGACTTTATCTGCTTGAAAGGAGGAATGGTTATCCCAGTCAACTCAATCCACAGTGCGGGTTAAGATAACTTAGAAATAGCAGCTTCAATAGTCAAAATTTCCTGATCGCCGGTTTCCAGATTCTTGATTGAGATCAAGTTATCCTTTATTTCATTATCCCCACAGATCCCAACGAAGGGCACCCCCTTCTTAGTTGCGAAATCCAGTTGTTTTTTCACTTTACTCAGATCAGGATAAATCTCTGCTTTGATACCAGCTTTTCTGAACTTTTGCAAAAGCGAAAGCGCATAGCTAAATCCCTTTTCATCAAAGTGAGTAAAAAGAATCGTTGAAGTCTGAACACTTCCCTCTGGAAATAACTCAAGCTCCTCCAATACATCATACAGGCGATCTACACCGAAGGAAATACCTACTCCCGAAACTCCCGAAAGACCAAACACGCCAGTGAGGTTATCGTATCGACCTCCACCGCTAACCGATCCGATTGAGGCATTGATTACTTTCACTTCGAAAATCGCACCTGTATAATAGGATAGTCCTCTGGCCAGCATGACATCAAAGTCTACAAAATCCAAATTCTCACCCATTCCTTTTAAGATCACAGCAAGCTCTTCCAACTCCCCTACTCCCTGAAGTCCGACTTTACTTTCTGCTAAAAAGGATTTCAGAAAAGAAATTTTCCCCTCAAATCCTTCAGCAAGATCGATCAAGGGAGCTAGCTTTTCCAAAGAATCCTCAGAAAATGCTCTGCCGATCAATTCCTCTTGTACTTTCTCCCAACCGATCTTATCCAACTTATCTATTGCCACACACAGCGGTCCTTCTTTCCCTGCTGCACCAATGGCTTCAGATATTCCTGTTAAAATTTTTCGATTATTCAGCTTGATGCTGTAATCAGTCAGTTTGAGTTTTGCGAAAACGTCTCGGATCATCAAGATAATCTCTGCTTCACATACCAAACTATCCGTACCAACCACATCGGCGTCACATTGATAGAACTCACGGTAGCGCCCTTTCTGCGGCCGATCTGCTCTCCAGACAGGCTGAATCTGAAATCGCTTGAAAGGAAAGGTCAGGTCATTTCGATTCATTACCACAAATCTTGCAAAAGGAACAGTAAGATCGTATCGAAGACCTTTTTCCGAGACTTTGGCAAGCGTAGCTGAAGCACCTTTATTCAGGTCTTCGGATGATACATTCTTCAGATAATCTCCACTGTTGAGAATCTTGAAAAGTAATTGATCTCCTTCATCTCCGTACTTCCCGGTCAGGGTACTGAGATTTTCCATTGCAGGAGTTTCTATTTGATTGTACCCGAAAAGTTGGAACGTTGACCTGATTTGATCCAAGATATAGTTTCTCCTTGCCATTTGAATTGTCCCGAAATCTCGGGTTCCTTTAGGAAGACTTGGCTTTTGCATCGATAATTTTTTGCTGTTAACGCTCCAAATTTATCTAAAAAATGGCAAAGCGCTCTTGCAATCTCAAATTGGCTTTAATTTATTCCAGATTTATTTTAGGCAGAAAAGAAATGATTACTTACTTTTGTCATCAATTTCGAAATAATTCATTTAAAACATACGACCATGGCAGTTACTACGCTAAAGAGAAAATTGAAAAGAAAAAGACAAAGTCAGACCACACGTGTGATTAAAATCAAGCAATTGTGCGCAATGCCCGTAATTAAAAACGTGGACATCGAAGAGCTTAAAAAATCTTTCGGAAAGTAATCTTTCCAAATCATATTTCGAAAGGCGATCAGTTTGATCGCCTTTTTTATTTAAAGCTTTTTAACCACAACGTTCACGGATCAACCGCAGAGTTCATAGAAGGAACGTAAGGAAAATGAAATGGAATAAAATGGCTAATGCCTGGCTTAGATAGCAGTCAGGAGATATTTGCTGGTTCTATCCTTCCCGGCCCTTTGAGATACCTTCATGAACTCAACTGGTTCAAGTCTTCAGACTTGGAGCTCAATATCTTTTCAGCAAACATCTTTTTCAAGTCTGCCGATAGGCAATCCGAAGATTTTAAACAGATTGTTGATAGCCCTAATCCTTTGCGGCCCCTTGAGTACCTTCGTGATCTTTGTGGTAAAATAACAAGTCTAAAAGTTCAATCTTACCTGAGGCCGATGAGCAGGCCCGAAGATTTTAAACAGATTTGCTAGTCCTATCCTTTGCGTTCCTCGGCCAAACCTTTGTGAACTTTGTGGTAAAATGACTATAATAAAACTCCAAGCCTGTATAAAAGCAGGTCTTCAGACCTGTACCTCATTTCCCCCTTTTCCCTAATTCTACTACACGGAGATTTTTAATCTGTCCATCATCCAAATCAAACAGTAAAAGAGTGCGCATTATGTGAAAACCATGCTGACCAATTGCCCCCGGATTCATATAAAGACAATTGGACTCGGGATCAAAAACCACTTTGCAGATATGCGAATGCCCACAAATAAAAAGTTTAGGCTTATGTGTTTTGATCATACTCTTCACTCCTTTTGCGTAGCGAGGTGGCTTCCCGCCAATATGAGTCATCAGAACTCGTACGCCGTCTTGTTCAAAATTCTGCCATTCCGGATAATGATGCTGAATCTCTGAATCATCGATATTCCCAAAAACAGCCCGGATAGTTTTGCCTTCAGGCAGCGCCTTCATTACAGCTATAGAACCTATATCTCCAGCGTGCCAGATCTCATCACAATCTTCAAGGTAAGAACAGGTTATGAGATCAATGTAACTGTGGGAGTCCGAAATCAGAGCAATTTTTGTAGGCATTTGGAATGAATTGGCTAAATTTTATTTCCAATATGGATTCTCAATTGGTCACTTCAAACATTTTCGCCATGCAATTCTCAAAAATATTTTTCCTTGGTTTGATTTTCCTTATAGTTCAAACGAGCTATTTGTTTGCTCAAAATGTCGACTCTGCTATGGTAGTATCTGCCACCACTTTTGAAAAGATGCTCAACAAGAAAAAGAATATTCTGATAGATGTAAGAACTCCAGAAGAAATGGCGGGTGGTCATATTGAGAAAGCAATGAATCTAGATTTTTTGGATGAATGCTTCGCGCAAAATATTGAGACCTTGAATAAAAATAAAACCTACCTGCTTTATTGTAAATCAGGAATACGAACTGCAAAAGCTAGCGCAAGGATGAAAGCAGCAGGATTTAAAAACATCTATATGCTCGATGGTGGAATCACCTCATGGGTAGAAGAAGGTAAGCCGGTGAAAAAATGAGTTATTACCCAACTGGCAATTTAAGTAACTGTTAATCAATGCTTAGAATTTAAAAATCTATTTTAGTGCTTGACTTCTACATGTTTTTTCAGTTGCTCAGTCAGTGAAATGTGGCTCTTACTTTCTATACTACACCGGTCGAATGCAGTATTAAAGCCAGCTTATTTTTGGTTTTAGTCTTTTCCTTTCTATTTTTACGGGCTTAATTTTAGTCAATAACTCAT
>JBDNIP010000053.1:0-5360 GCA_041688245.1 Algoriphagus sp. | reverse complement strand
CCAGTAATAGACCCAGCTTTATCGCTTCTCGCATAGCCCGTCCATACGCTGGATTAACTTACTATTTTAGAGAAATTTAATAAGCTAATCCTGCGAATTGACTATGTGGTAAACCGAAACTTTTGTACTTTTAGTGAACCACAATTCATATAGGGACATTGAGCTTTAATAAGATGGGCAAGAAACGACTAATACTACTGACCGTTTTTTCGGTGATTCTAATCCTGAGTAATAGCTATTCAGGTTACATCAATGTATTCACGGAAGGGCTAACCAAATCATATTTATTTCAGACTGAAAAAGCGGAATTTGAATTTTGGACAATGCCTTCAAAGGGAAGAGATATTGAAATGATGGAGAAACAATTTTCAAGTTTTAAAGAGAACAATCCAGCATATTCAAATCTTAATTTAAACAGGACTTTTAGAAGAAACCCACTAAAATTTTGGAATTGGTATAACTATTTGACTAATGAACAATATGACTATGAGTTCCAAAAAGAAATCAATCAAGCATTTGATAAACCTCTTTAAATGAGTCCAATTGAATATATATTTATCAAAAAAAGTCTAAATTTAAAAGAACCAAGCTTTGATCACCCAAAAATAAGTATCGCTTTTAAACAATTTACCAATGAAATAAATATTGGCTAGACAAATTTTTCTTCCAAGATTCAAGGTAAGTATTATACTCAAAACTGGTCAGACGGTAGCATCCAGAATAACCAAAATATATATAAAGAATACGGAGACTTAACCTGTAAATTCAGATCAAAACTTTGCTGACTCAATTTACAAAGTAGCTACTAACTATTTGTTGATCCACAAGAGTTTAGTGTTAATTACAAGCCTCGCTAAATAGTTTACTTAATATTTAAGAATAAGTAAATTATAAAAAATACATTCAATATAAATTATATATTACTTTCCACTATCCTATTTACTATATACTAAAATTTACAATTTATTGTAACAAACCAAATGATAAAGTGCTTTATAAAAATATGCTATGACTTAGTGAAAAAAATAAAACTGGAACATATTTCAAATATACCATTGGTAATATTGTCCTTGTCGTCCTTGATATTTTGATTGTGAGCGCTATAAACATTTGGAAGAAAAATAGAAATGGTTCTACCCTTAAGTTAGTGGAACATACAGCTGATAACACCAAAAAGTATCGCTAGATAATTCTCAGGTACCAGCTATATGACTCATAGCCATCTAATCACAAGATTGTTTCATAAACCAACTAATCTATATTTAATTGACTTCGTTAAATTCGTGGTAGGACCTAAAGGGTAAACACAATATATAATTTGTAGTTATTTTTGATCACTTTACAAATCAAAAAAAATATTTGAGATCACTATAATTTATTTAATAAATTAGTTTAATAAACCATATTATAAATCAATACAAAATGAAAAAGAGTCTAATTTTTACCTTTCTAATTCTTCTAGTACTTGGATGCAAAGAGGAAGCTTCAAATGAGAATACATCAGAAATAGTTTCAATTGATGCAGTTTTTGAACAGTATTATAAATTCAAGGATCGCATAAATCCGATTGAAGCAACAAAAGGAGGTAATTATGAATACAATGATTTCATAGCAAATTACATATCTGATTCCTATCAGAAAGATTTAAAAGAGAATTATACCCACTTCTTGAATAAGTTAAATGAGTTGGATACTAAAGAACTATCAGAAGCTGACCTTTTAAGTATGAAGGTTATGAAATGGGATTGTGAGGTAAAGTTAGCGGGCTTAAATAATTCTATTGTAACAATGGCATCTCCTATTTATAATTTACCTAGTTTTGAGTTGATGCCATTGTTTCAGATACAATCACTGCATTTATATGTTGCTCAATTAGCAGCAGGAGGAAGTGTTCAGCCCTTTGATACAGTGGAAGATTATGAAAATTGGTTGAAAAGAGTAGCTGACTACCTTACTTTTCTAGATACATCGATTTCAATGATGAAAGAAGGAATATCTAAAAATATTGTGCTACCGACAGTACTTGCTGAAAGAATAATCCCTCAACTGGATGAATTCATCACGAATCCAGTTAATGACCATTTATTTTACAAGCCAATAATATCAATGTCTGAGAGCATTAATGAGCAAGAGAAAAAGCGAATTTCTGCTGAATATAGCACTATGATAACTACTGAGTTGAAGCCCAAGTATACTGAGCTTAGGCAATTTTTAGTTGATGAGTATTTGCCAGCTTGTAGAGAAACTTCAGGGATTGGAGTTTTGCCAAATGGAAAAGAAACTTACAATTATCTTATTAAACTACATACAACCACAACCATGACCGCTGATGAGATTCACGAACTGGGAAAAAGTGAAGTAGCACGTATTTTAATTGAGATGGAGGATGCGAAAAATAAAATAGGTTTCAAAGGTGATATAAAAGCATTTTTTGAATTTATACGTAACAGTCCGGATCAAATGCCTTTTACTGATCCACAACAAGTAATTGATAATTTTAATGGTATTAAGGAAAGAATTAATGAGACCTTGAATCAGGTTTTTGAATTGAAACCCAAGGCAGATTTTGTGGTGAGACGTACAGAAGCATTTCGTGAAGCTTCGGCAAGTGCGGAATATGTTCCGGGGACCAAAGACGCTTCACGATCGGGAATTTTTTATGTACCAATTCCTGATGTAAGGAAGTATAATAAATATTCAGATGAAGCACTATTTCTACATGAAGCCGTTCCGGGCCACCATTATCAATTATCCCTACAACAAGAAAATACAGAATTACCGGAGTTTTTGCATCCAGAAAGCATGGGAGTCTTTGTTGAAGGCTGGGCTTTATACGCAGAATCCTTAGGTACTGAACTTGGTCTTTACGAAGACCCCATTCAATATTTTGGAATGCTAAGTATGGAAATGCATCGTGCTATTCGTTTGGTAGTTGATACTGGAATACATAGTAAAGGATGGACACGAGAAGAAGCTATTCAATATTCATTAGATAACGAAGCAGAATCTGAAGAATCGGTTATTGCTGAAATTGAGCGTTATATGGCAACTCCAGGTCAAGCATTATCCTATAAAATTGGTCAGTTAAAAATCAGAGAATTACGAACTAGAGCCGAAACCAAACTAGGCAGTAGGTTTAGCATTAAAGAGTTTCACAATCAAGTGCTAAATTCCGGAAGTTTACCTTTAGTATTGTTAGAAGAAAAAATAGACAATTGGATTAATTCACAAATTTAGATAAAATCTGGGATTAGTAATCAACTACACTAATATATGTGATTATCCGCAATTATGTCACTAACCTAATTTTCTTTGCTCAACTGGCAGGCAAGCCAGCCACAGCGAGGCAAGCCGGTGATGTTCCGATTATCATCGGAAGAAGTACCAGTGATACTAGTATTTACCATATATTAATTCATATCTGCCTTTTACTGATGCAATGGCAGCTATACATAAACAACAATCTAAATTTCTCAGTATGGAAGGCTTAATAATGAATTACCCCCTCACAACTAATACTATTCTTGAGTATGGTAATAACGTCTATCATCATAAAAAAATCATAACCTATCTACCAGATGGAACGCGGCATGAGTATCTCTTTGGTGATATGTATAAACGGTGTAAAAAATTAGCCAATGCCTTGACTCAAAAATTAGGAATCACCAAAGGTGATATAGTAGGTACTTTTGCATGGAATCATGGTCCGCATGTAGAATTATACTATGGGATTTCAGGTATCGGAGCTATTTGTCATACGATCAATATTAGGTTACGCGGCCAACAAATAGAATATATAATCAATAATTCTGAAGACAAAGTTATTTTTGTAGACGCTACACTTGTTTCTCTTTTAGAACGAATTGCCCCACTACTCGAAACGGTTGAGTATTATGTATTAATAAATGCGCCTAAAGATTTTACAACCACTTTACCCAATACAGTACACTATGAAGATTTGCTGGCGGATCAACCCGACGTTTTTGAGTGGCCAGCTCTTAATGAAAATGATGCAAGTGCCATGTGCTATACAAGCGGAACAACTGGCTTACCAAAAGGAGTCCTTTACTCGCATCGGTCAACCTTTTTACACGCATCAACAATTATTTCACCAAATGCAGCAAATTTAGGTAACAGAGATACTGTTTTATTAATTGTACCACAGTTTCATGTCATGGCCTGGGGTTTCCCGTATGTATGCCTCTTATCTGGGTCAAATATGGTGCTTCCCTCTTCTAATCTACAGCCAGAAGCACTTATCAAAATCATGATAGCAGAGCAAGTTAATAAGGCAAATGGAGTTCCTACTATTTGGTTAGGCGTTTATCATGCATTGAAAAAAAATCCACCAACCAAAAAATTAGTGCTTGAAGAATATCTTGTTGGCGGGTCAGCACTTCCAAAGAGTCTTATTGAAGGTTTAGAAAAGGATTTTGGAATAAAAGGTGTCCAAGCTTGGGGTATGACAGAAACATCCCCACTTGGAACAGTAAGTCGAATACAGCCAAAACATGACCACTTATCAGCCGATGAAACGCTTAATATCCGTGCAAAACAAGGTATTGCCTTTCCTGGTGTGGAATTACGGATTGCAACAGATGATGGGACTTTGGCTCCAACGGATGGCAAAACCATGGGGGAATTACAGATAAAAGGGGCGTGGACTGTAAGCTCTTATTTTAAAACGAATAATTCTGAAAGTTTTACTGAAGATGGTTGGTTCAAAACGGGGGATGTGAGCACCATCGATGCTGATGGCTATATGGAGATTAAGGATAGGACCAAGGATCTTATAAAAAGTGGCGGCGAATGGATCTCTAGTGTAGCTCTGGAATCTGCTTTAATGGCGCATCCTAAAATTAGAGAAGTTGCTGTAATTGCGATACCGGATGAGAAATGGGTAGAAAAACCTTTGGCTTCAATAGTCTTGATGAATCATCGAGATAAAATTTCCGATGAAGAATTAATTGAATTTTTATCGAGAGACTTTGTGAAATATCAGATCCCAAAAGACTATGTCTACATCAACGAAGTACCTAAAACAAGCGTTGGCAAATTTGATAAAAAAGAAATCAGAAGACTTTTTGCCGAAGGAAAACTTACTTAAGTAGAATAGCTGGGCTTGGAAAAATAAAATGCCAGCAGCGGTTAAAGATACTTACTGGTCTACGCCAATTCTTAAAGTCCATGATGATATTTAGCTTATAAGGTTGGAATTTGGCGCTAACACGAATAAACCTCATAGCCCAAGCGTTAGCACTAAGCTATTTAGGCATCCCTTTAACGGCACTACTAGTAAACAAAATATGAGGTATAAATCTATACTAATACTATCAACAGTTATCCTTAGTTGGTCATGT
>JBDNIP010000052.1:0-2312 GCA_041688245.1 Algoriphagus sp. | reverse complement strand
TTTTGAGAATGAGGTTGACGAGTTTGAAGAAGCAGTTGAAGATGTTAATGAAATATTCTTCGACATCCCAAATGATCTCGAATTTATAGCCTTAGCAAAAAAAATATAATTTTTTTAAAGATGAATTTTTTTATCACTGATTCGGCTTACCAAGAACTTCTAAAAATCGAAAAAGTGCCAAGTCATTCAGATTTAAGGATGGAACTTTACAAATTTTTAAGTAAGAAAAAGACTATTGATGAATTCAAAGCGGGAAAGAGAGTTCTTGAAGGACCTGGCCAAAATCCATTTATCAAAGTAAGAGTAGGCGGTTCGGGTAAATTTAGAATGCATTATTTACTGTTTATTAAAGATAACAAACTCTACATCTCTCACCTTCACCCAAAAAGAGGGAGAAAGGAAAGAGAAAATCTTAATACCCCGGAAAGAAAAATAGCCTTGCGAGAGGCAATTGCAGCATCTGAAGGGTTTACTTGCTACGAAGTCATTCTTAATTCTGAAAAGCAAACCTGCGATTTCAAACTTTTCACGAAATCAAAAAATGTCTTATAACCGAAGTTTTAATATTTAGGCTTTACTAAAGAACCTGATATCTTGAGCTTTAACCTTACTCTGGCTCCTCCTCTAAATTGGATTAAATATTATGTCTTTTGAATATTTGGGATTTGCTTTAATCTTCAAACTTCTGTGTTTGGTGTTGAATCAAAATACTATCGAAAAACCCACCTATCTCTTGAACGCCTGTCGTGCCAGCAATTGCCAGCCTGATTTTTCTTTTTTCCACACCAGTAAGACACCGAGATTAAGCTTGCTCACTGCTTCCCCGGTCTGGACTTCGCCACTGAGATTTTGCCTCACTAGAGCCAAGTCATCAACTAGGGTAATGGATTGATCGCTTACTTGAATAGCTACAAATTTTGAAGGACCATTTTTTAATGCCTCAATGAATTGATCTTGATTCTCAATCAGGCCATTCGAATGTCCATAAGTCAAATCTTTGGAAGTTAGCCGAAGTAAGGTAGCATCATCCGGGTTGATCAAAGCAGACCGAAATTCTTCCAAGACAGAATCTAAGTTTTTTTGGCTTTGACCATAGACTGTTTGGGTAATGCAGAGGCTGAAAAAAGCAAAAACAGCAATATATATTTTCTGAGTAGTATAGTTTTTTGTCATTTGAGGATTAGTTAAAGTTGTGAAATCAAGTTAAGTTTTCTCGACATATAATTCTTCAAAAGATAGCTTGAGTTCGTTGCTTATTTTTTTTCGAGTTCTACCCAAAAAGGGAAATATCGCTTTCCGCCTGATTCATAAAATGGAAGAAGTTGTGAAACCCCTGCTTCCAGTTTTACACCTTTCAATTCGAGAATATCGATATCCGCTGTGGATAGGTCTTTGTAGCTCATAGATTGATTGCCAATCTCCAATGTCAATCTGCCTTTTGGGGCTACAGGCTTTACAAATTTGAATCGAATATCATAAGTGCCAGACTCGATTTTCACATTCCAATAGCCAAACATATCCTCCTGAGCCCAGATTCCCCGTTCGCCTGAAGCATCGTTTCGATTTAAATAAACTGGGTTTTCTGCCGGGTTACCGATCTCAATTAGGGGCCGATTTAGCAGGTTTTTCTCCTGGGTTAATTCCGCAAAAATCCCATCCATTTCGGACTTTAATTCCAAAGCCTTGGGAGTTTCACTAGCAGAAAGATTCGAAAGCTCATAGGGATCCTCCTTCAGATTGTAAAGTTCAAAATCCTCAATTTCAGAATCGAAACTTGTCTTCCCAATGAGTTTCCATCCTGATCTTTGGATGGAAATATTTTCATATCGCTCAGGATATTTACGAGTCCAATAGGAGAAAAAGCTTCGATCTGGTCTAGAATTCGCATTTCCCTGAATCATTGGAAGTATGCTTATGCCATCTATTTTCCGATCTTGTGGTACTTCAAATCCGCAAAGCTCAGCTAACGTAGGCATCACATCAATGTGTGCGGAAAGTGTATTGATTTCTCGATTTCCTTTGAAAGCAGCAGGGAATCGTATGAAAAACGGTACTCTGACTCCACCTTGCGACACATCACCCTTGAGTCCTTTAAGTCCAGCTACAAAGCGTCGCTGCTGTGGACCATTATCGGTCATAAAGATCACGATTGTGTTTTCTGAGATGCCGAGTTCTTCCAGTTTTTGGAAAAGACGATTCAAATTATCATCGATGTTTTCGACCATCGCATAGACTTTTCGAGCATCTTCTTTATTGGCCTCAGACATCGGGTAAAAAGGCTTTCCGTCTTGGCCAAATCCTGAGCTTGGATC
>JBDNIP010000051.1:0-15359 GCA_041688245.1 Algoriphagus sp. | reverse complement strand
TATGATCTATGAAAATAGTGTCGCCATTGTCGGAACAAGTACTTGGCCGCTGATGAAAGCCAAAAGGGCTTTGAAAGTGACTTATGAACCAGACGGTACGGTAGAAAGCACAGAAGATCATAATCGCATCTTCAAAGATATGATCGCCAATCAAAAAGGAGAGGTCAGACGAGAAGATGGAGATGTAACTCAAGCTTTCAAAAATGCAGCGAAGGTAGTAGTCGCTGAATACCAGTGTCCTTTCTTGTCTCACTCCCCGATGGAGCCGATGAATTTCTTCGCTCATGTCACAGGTGACAAGGCAGAGCTCATCGGACCTACACAGACTCCAGAGCGAGCTCGACAGACTGCAGCTGGGATTTTGGGAATTCCCCCGGAAAATATAACCGTAGAAATCACCAGACTAGGAGGTGGTTTTGGCAGAAGACTCGCAGCCGATTTTGTAGCTGAAGCAGTTCAACTCTCCAGAATGACCAATGCACCGGTTAAGGTGATATGGAGTCGAGAAGATGATCTTAACGGAGGCTTGTATCGTCCGGCGGTTCGATACCGCTTTGAAGCGGCTTTAGATGAGTCCGGAAATATGATTGGTTATAAGTTGAAAGGAGCAGGTATTAATTCCGGAAATAGCACGCGACAGGATAATTTCCCATCCGGAGCAGTAGCAAATCTTAAGATCGAAAGTGTAGAACACAAATCTCCAATCACTACCAATGCTTGGCGAGCGCCAATTACCAATTTCTTAGCTTATGCTGAGCAATCCTTCTTAGATGAAGTAGCGCTTGAAGCCGGAAAAGACCCAGTTCAATTCCGCCTGGAGCTTCTGGATAAAGCGAAAAACTCACCAACTGGTAAGATCGAATACGATGTGGATCGGATGATCGGTGTAATCAAAACTGCTGCTGAGAAATCAAATTGGGGTAAAGACCCAGCTGTCAAGCAAGGATTTAGCGTGTATTTCTCACACCGATCTTATGTGGCGCAGGTTGCGGATATTGTCCAAGAAGGTGGAACACCGGTACTAAAGAAAATTACCGCGGCAACTGATTGCGGGATCGTCGTCAATCCCACTGGAGCAAACCACCAAGTAAGGGGTGGAATCGTCGATGGAATGGGTCATGCGATGTATGGAAACTTGACTTTCAAAGATGGTCTGCCTACACAAAAGAATTTTGATACTTATAAACTCATCCGAATGAAGGAAGTGCCTGAAGTGGATGTTCATTATGTAGATTCAGGATTTGATCCTACGGGATTGGGTGAACCCGCACTTCCGCCCACGGGTGGTGCTATTGCCAATGCGATTTTTGCTGCAACAGGAAGAAGGTTGAGGAGCCAACCATTTAATGAGCAAGAGGAATTCTCCGATATCAAGCTGGCGATTCGAAGAGCATGATTTTTATTTAAATAAAAAAGCCTTCTGAATTTAGATTCAGAAGGCTTTTTTTCTTAGTTCTGTTTTGCCATAAAGGAAAATAAGGTTTCTTAAACTATGCAAATCAAATTTTTAGCTTTGCATAATTATCCATTCTCCTATTTCTCAAATTTCATCCACTCTTCTTTCTGGCCAATAAGCACCTGTTAATATCAATTGATTCGCCCTTTCATCGAGCTTAAAATCAATTTTCATTTCAGATTTCTCTTTTTCATGAATTGCTAGGCAAGCATTGAAAAAGATGAGATCAAATTCCAAAACGAAATTTCCACTTCTTGAAGTATCAAACATTGGAATGGTTTTCAAAGCCGCGTTTTCTGCAATAGCACCTTCCTTTCTATAATAATAAGAAAGAAAGATCCCAAGCTCCATAGACTTGATTCGAAGAAAATCCGACAGTCCTTCAGGTTCTAAAAAAGTTGAATAATCAAAAGTCCAGGTTTCCTGCATATGATTGAATTTCCCAAAGATACAATAACCTTAAACCTAGAAAAACGAGCAATATCCACTATTTTAAGCCCATGAATTACCCGATTTACCTAGATTACAATTCTACCACGCCTTGTCATCAAGAAGTGATCGAAGCAATGCTTCCTTTCTTTGGGACTCACTTTGGAAATGCCGCCAGTAAATCACATCCGTACGGCTGGATGACAGAAAATGCGGTGGAAAAAGCCAGAGAACAGGTTGCCAATTTGATTGGAGCAAATCCGAAGGAGATCATTTTCACTTCAGGTGCCACTGAATCCATCAATCTTGCTTTAAAAGGTATTCATGATCGTTTTCCAAAAGATCAATTTCACATCATCAGCTGTAAGACAGAGCACAAGGCAGTTTTGGATACCTTGGATTCATTAGAAAAAAAGGGAGCAGAGATTAGTTATTTGAATGTGGATTCAGAGGGAAAGATTGATCTGAAGGAATTAAAGAGTAACATCCGCCCAGAAACAAAAATGATCGCATTGATGTGGGCCAATAATGAAACTGGGGTAGTTCATCCTATCGGAGAAATCGCCAAAATAGCTGAAGAACATCAGGTGATGCTCTTTGTGGATGGCGTGCAAGCTGTGGGAAAAATTCCTATCTCACTTTCCGGAGTTCATTTAATGGCGATTTCAGCACATAAGTTCTATGGTCCAAAAGGAGTGGGGGCGCTTTACGTTCGGCATAACCATAATCTGCCAAAACCAATTGGGCAACAAATCGGAGGAGGTCATGAGAAAGGTTTTCGATCGGGCACGCTCAATGTTCCCGGCATTATTGGCATGGGTAAGGCTGCAGAAATGCGATCTATCGAGATGGAAGATGAGGCCAAAAGATTAGGTGAATTACGAGATTTACTGGAAAACAAGCTTTTACAGATCCCTAATGCCTTTCTTAATGGGAGCCAATCAGGTAGATTATCGCATGTCTCCAACATTGCTTTTGCAGGAGTAGAAGGCGAGGAATTGCTCCGAAAGGTCTGCTTGAAAGTAGCCGTAAGCTCTGGCTCCGCGTGTACGAGTATCTCTCCAAAGCCGAGTCATGTGCTGAAAGCTATGGGATTGGATTCAGATCTTGGAAGAGGGTCGCTGCGTTTCAGCCTGGGAAGTCACACCACAGCGCAGGATATTATCGATACGGTAGATTGGGTGAAGAAAGTGGTGGGCGAGTTGAGAGGGGAGAATGAATGATTTTAAAGTTAGAAAGCACAAGTGAGAAATCTAAAAATATTTGATTGATCTTAGATAACTAAATTAGATTGTCTATTTAAAGACTTTCTTGTTTCGCCACCGTGCCGCTGCGTATTAGATCATTAAAGATTCAAGTCCCTCAAATCTTCTTCTGTATCCACATCTACTTTACCCAATGGGAATTTGACCAGTGCACAATCGTCTTCATGTGCTTGTGCTACTTTTTTGGCCCCTTCGTCACCAGAAAGACTTTTCAATTCCTTGAAATAAGCTTTTGTGAAAAGAATTGGTACGCCAATGGTATCTGAATAGTCACAAGCAACGATTCCTTTTCCTGTCTTTTTTTGTGCAGCAATTAACTTATTCAACAACTTTGAATCAACGAAAGGCATATCGCAAAGCATGATAATCACCTGATCAGGAGCATCAAACTTTAATAAATAGTCCAAGCCTTTCTGCATGCTGGAAGCCATTCCCTTCTCCCAGTCTTGATTGGGAATATTGGGGATGGTATCTCCTCTGAAAGTCTTTTTTATCTCGTCTTTATTTGCGCCTAAAACCAAAATCTGCTTTTCTACTTTGGCACCCAAGGCCGAATCGATTGCATGCTGAAGTAATGTTATTCCCTTGTATTGGGCTATTTGTTTCGGATATCCCAATCGTGATGATTCGCCGGCAGCGAGGATGATGATTCCGGTTTTAGCTTTTTCCATGTACTATTTAATGAATTGGTCCTTGTTTTTCGCGCATAAAGGTACCCATTTTTCCAGCGAGAACTGCTTTTATTTCTGATAAAGCGGATAAAGCGATCTCTTCCGAGTTCTCAGCACCGAGATCCAGGCCAACTGGACTGTATACATTACTCCAGTCAAATTGAAGCCCTTTGGACGTCAAGTGTTCATGTAATTTCTCCGATTTTTTCTTTGGCCCCAAAATACCCAAATAGGAAAGATTTTTAGAAAGTAGGGTCTCAAGAACTATAGCTTCATACTCAAAATTATGTGTCATCAGCAACGCAACTGTCTGAGCATCCACCTCAATTCCTTCTAAAGCAGTCTCTGCCGGTGAGACTTTTATTTTTGAGACGGTAGAAAAACGGGAAGTAGTTGCCTGATTAGCTCTTCCATCAATCAAAATAACTTCTATACCGAGTAGACTAGCCATTTTAGTAAGCGGAATAGTATCATTTCCGGCGCCGAAAAGTAACAGTCGAATTGGCGGATGAATCACTTCAATAAATATGGAACGAGATTCATCAAGCATCGATATTTGATTTTTGCCGGAAGAATAACTGGCTAATTCAGCTTCAATTTGTTCCAACAACAGTGCTTTTATCCCATCAGTTTTCTTTTTGGAAATCGACTCTTTCTTCAAAAATCGAGTTCCAATTTGAGCTGATCTGGTATTTTTTACTGAAAAAACAGTGGCTAAAATCCCTAGCTCGCGGTCTGAAACAGCCAGTTCAAGAAGTGCAATTGGATTCAATTCATCTTGGAAATCAATCGGCTCGATCAAGACATGAATGATTCCATTACAACCCAACCCAATCCCGAATTTCTGATCATCTTCATCAGTCGTGTCGTAAGTGACTAGCATGGATTCCTGCTGAAAAATAACCGTTTGTGCTTTTCGCAGCGCATCACCTTCCAGGCACCCACCACTGATAGCACCGGTTAACTCTCCAGTCTCAGTGATCAGCATTCGAGCTCCAGGTCTGCGATAAGCCGATCCATCCACTTGAACAACAGTTGCTAATGCAACTTTGACTTGATTCATCTTTGCCAATTCGTAGGCTTTAATGATGGATTTCTGTTCGTTCATTTAGAATCTTTGATTGTGAGGTAAACCATTCTGCATAAAAATAAAGGATACAACCGAATGCCAGAAGAAAAATCTGTATAATCGAATATTAATATTTATAAAATGAAACAAGCTTTATCTGCGTTTATGCTCCTGTTTTTTGGTTTTAACCTGCAGTCAAGTGCGCAATTAAGTAAATCTGAGCTAATCGAAGCATCAAAAGCTGAACTACGCAATTCACTTCTTGAATTCCGTGAGTATCTAAGCATTCCCAACAATGGAAAAGTACCGGCTGATACCAAATTGAACCTAGACTGGACAAAGGCAGCTTTGGAAAAGCGAGGATTTAAAACCAAAATTTTGACTTCCAATGCTGTTCCGCATCTCTTTGCTCAAGGAAAAATCGATCCCAAGAAGAAGACGATTCTGGTCTATATGCAGGTTGATGGGCAACCAGTAGACGCTTCGGCTTGGAATCAGGAAAGTCCATACATTCCTGAGCTGATGGAAGAAATCAATGGAAGTTGGGAGCCAATCAATTGGAATTTCGTCGATGGAAAAATCGATTCAGAATGGAAGATTTTTGCAAGATCTGCTTCAGATTCTAAAGGGCCAACAATGACATTCCTTTCGGCCTTGGATATTCTTCAGAAGAAGAGAATTGACCCGTCAGTAAACCTGAAGTTTATCTTAGACTTCCAGGAGGAATTCAGCTCTCCCGAACTCGCAAAGGTTGTCGCTAAAAGTAAAACCCTTTTTGAGGCTGACGGGATCTTGATTATGGACGGTACACGTCACTTTTCCAATCTACCCAATCTTGCTTTTGGAGCAAGGGGAATTGCTACAATTACCCTAAAAATCTTTGGGGCAAAAGATGATTTACATAGTGGTCAGTATGGTAATTTTGCGCCAAATCCGGTTTTTTCTGCATCAAGGCTACTTGCAGCTATAAAAGATGAAACTGGAAAAGTTCTGATCCCTGGTTTTTATGACGGGGTCGAATTCACCGAAGCCGATCTGACCGCGATGGCTGCAGTACCGGAAAGCATGCAGGAAATCCTAGCCGAATTAGGAATCGCCGATGCAGAAAAAGTGGGTAACAGTTACCAAGAAGCAATGCAATTCCCCTCCTTGAATGTCCGCGGAATGCGTGCTGCCTGGGTGGGGAAGGAGGTAAGGACAATAATACCCTCGGAGGTACTTATTGAAATAGACATGCGAACTGTGAAAGAAACTCCTGCAGAACGTCAGGTAGAACTAGTACGACAATTTCTAAGTGATCAGGGTTATCATTTTGTAGATAAAGAGCCTACTGATGAAGAGCGAAATAAGTATTCAAAGTTAATTTCCTTCGACTACCGAATCGGTTCAGAACCTTTTCGAGCAGAGATGGAATCGGATTTTGGACGTTGGTTGGAAAAAGGAATGCGTATTGTTTTTGGTGAGAATTACGTCAAAACGCGGTTAACCGGAGGCTCACAGCCAATGGCTCCTTTTATCAATATCTTGGGAATTCCGGCGGTGTCCGTTCGAATTCCAAATCCTGACAACAGCATTCATGCCCCAAATGAAAATATCCGAGTGGGAAACTACTTGGAAGGAATCCAGACCTGTTTAGGGATTTTAAGTCAATCATTTAATTGATGGTGAATTTCGACTGGATAGCTACTGCGATAGTTTTATTGACCGCGATTTTTGTGCTGAGCATCAGCAAATTAAAAAACCAAATTGTAGAAAAAATATTAGACTGGTTTCCAGCGATTTTATTCGCTTATGTCATTCCGGCAGCTTTCACACATCTCTTCAATTGGGATCTTTCAGCAGTGTATTTACACTCCTTAAGCCGCAATTGGATCATCCCAATTACACTCTTGGCCGTGATGAGCGCCTTGCCATTAAGGCAATTAGCTCTGCTGGGTGTCAGACCTTTAGTACTGTTTTTTGTTGGTTCAGCCATCATTGCCACACTTCCGGTAATTTTGGTTTTGGTATTTTCAGGAGTAGATCCTGCGTCATCGGATCTATATGTTAGTCAAAGTTATTGGAAAGGCTTAGTGCCAATCGTTGGAGGCTGGATCGGAGGAAGTACCAGCCAATTGATTTTAAAAGAATTGGCAGAAACGCCAGAATCGCTTTTTCTATCTGTGCTCGTTCTGGACAATATATTAGTTAATATTTGGACGATTTTGATGTTTCAATTTATCAAAAAAGGAGAAACTTTAAGCACACTATTTGGAATCAATGATCCTATTCCAGATCAATCAACCTTAGAGCTGAGGAGTAGTGGACAGAAAATATATTCTTGGATCATCCTCTTGATATTCCTCGGGATCGCTTCATTAATTTTCTTTCTAAACATTTCCTTTCTTGGGATGGTAGTCAGTCTTTCTATAATTGGTTTACTCTTAGGCAATATCTTCAAACTTTGGAATACCCGATTTTCTCTTCAACTGGGAGGAATTTGTATCGTATTGGTAATGGCGATTTTGGGTTTGCGATTGGACTTCAGTAATCTGAGTTTGCCTTGGGAGTTTGTGACATTGGTGGCGATCTGGTTAATATTACATTTTGTAGGAATGCTGATCGCTGCAAAGATTCTCAAACTTAACCTAGTTTGGGTACCTATTGCTTCCATGGCTAATCTAGGTGGGATTTCCACTGCGCCAGCTGTGACTGCTGCCTACCGCAAAGACCTCATGCCACATGCCGTTTTATTGGCAATCTTGAGCATGGTGACTGGTACAGGCTGGGGCATGTTGACAATTTATCTTTTTCAAACCCTTTAATTAAAGTGCAGAAATGCAAATCCCAAGTTTAACAAAGCTCAAAAAAGAACTTTCATACTTACCTGAAAAAGAACTAATTGAGGTAATCTTAGAACTTTCTAAGTTTAGTAGAGATAATAAGTCTTTTCTCTTTTTTAAGCTAAACGAAAAAGACAATCCAGGTTTATTTATAGAAATGGCCCAAGAAGACTTGTTGGTAGAATTTCAAAATGCCCGCTCTGATCATTACCACTACGCTAAGAAATCAGCTCAGAAGATTCGAAGGAAGATGAATAAGCTGCTAAAGCTGAGCAAGATTAAGACTGATCAGATCGAGGTGATTCTATTTTTCTGTGAGCAATTGAAAGAAAATGGCTTTTTGGATCATCAACATGCAGTACTTGATAATCTGTATCAAATGCAGCTTAAAAAGGCAGTGAAGCTTATCGACGGACTTCATGAAGATTTGCAATTTGACTATGAAGGAAGGATAGACGAATTGATTTCCTTTTAGGATAAATGGAAATCCTATTCCAAATTCGTGTTATCTTATTGACTAAAAGATACATAAATTATGACTTTCAGTATTGGCAAGGTCGTTTTCTCCTTAATTTTCCTGCTCACTGTTACAGAAAGTTTTTCGCAGGAGCTGCTCTTTTGTGAGAAGCCTGGAATGGTTTCATACACCTACCGACAGAGTTTTTCAAAAGATGTAGCCGCCACCTTGGATACGCTAGAAGCTATGGGAATCACAGACATGGAATTCTACAATTTATTTGGAAAAACAGCCTCTGAACTTCGATCACTTTTGGATGAGCGTGGGATGCACTGTTCATCATTTGGAGTGGGCTATAAGGATCTAATGGAAAAAACTTATGCCGTGGCTCAGCATGCAAAAATTCTGGGAGCATCCTTTGTTCGTGTAGCTTCGATTCCTCATCGAGCGCCATTCACTGAAGCTGATGCAAGAAAAACCATATCGGACTTTAATTCCGTGGGTAAAATCCTTAAAGAAGATCATGGACTGACATTCTGCTATCACAACCATGGGTTTGAATTTCAACCTTTCGGGGAAGGGACACTTTTTGACTTGCTCGTACAAGAAACAAATCCTGAATATGTCAGCTTTGAAATGGACCTGCTCTGGACCTATTTCCCGGGTGCAGATCCAGCCGCTTTACTGGTAAAATATGAAGATAGGTTCAAGCTCATGCATGTGAAAGACATTAGAAAAGGAATAAAAGGCAATCTATCAGGGACTACTCCCGCAGAAAATGATGTCACTTTAGGAACTGAACAACTTAATCTCCCAGAAATCCTCCGAACAGCAAAAAAAGCTGGGGTTGCACATTTTTATTTGGAAGATGAAAGTCCAATTTATTACCTGCAGGTACCAAAAAGCATCAAGTTTCTGAAAACCTTAGAAAAGGATTGAAATCTGACTAAACGATAAATTCCTGACCAGTCAGTCGCTCGGACTCCTGCCATAATTTTTGAGCTATCGACACATTATGTGATCGATCAGTAGATTTTACTTTGAAAGGATTTCCTTTTGATTCCATAAATCCATCTGGGCCATAATACTCTCCACCTTTAACACTTGGCTCTAATGCCGCCATCAGTGTGGGTAATGCTCCACCTGCAGCATCTTGACCCAGTATTTTTGAAAGAGGTCCAAATAGCACTTTTGAAATCCATGGTGAATTCTGCGCAAGGCCAGTATCGGATAAACCTGGATGTGCAGCTAGTGACTTTGAATTTACACCCGCACTCTTAATTCGGCGCTGCAATTCATAGGCAAACATCAGACAAGCGAGTTTACTTTGAGCGTATGCTCCCCAATTAGAATATGACTTTTCAGCATTTATATTCTCAAAGTCGATCTTTCCGTTTCTGTGCGCGATACTACTCAGACTTACTATTCTTGAATCCTCAGTCTTTTTGAGTAGTGGGAAAAGTAGATTGGTAAGCAGAAAATGTGAAAAATAATTTACTCCCATTTGGCTTTCAAAACCGTCCTCTGTTTTTGAGAAAGGCGGCGCCATAATCCCGGCATTCAGAATCAAAAGATCGACTTGGGAGTACTTCTTTTTGAACTCCTCAGCAAAGCTTCGAACTGAACCCAAGCTTTTCAAATCTATCAACAGAATGTCCAAATCAGCATCGGGGGCTTTTACGAGGATTGCTCGTTTGGCATCTTCTGCCTTTTCGTGATTTCTACAAGCCAAGATCACTTTTGCGCCAAGCTTCGCAAAGCCCAATGCTGTTTGATAACCCAGCCCAACATTGGCTCCGGTTACTATCGCTATTTTGCCTTGTTGAGAAGGGGCCTTTGAAAGAGAGAATTTAGTCATGCTGGTTTGAGGAAAATTGAATTTTGAAAGTGTAAAAGTTCTTTGTTTAACCTACCACTATCCAATCTAGTTTTTTGAATAACAACATAAAGTGGGAATTAGATGAAGTTAGTCCCATCAAATTTGATGAAAGATGAACCAAATAATGGGTTCTAGTCATAAAAAAAGCCTTTCTGAGGAGAAAGGCTTTTTAATGCAATGAGTAAAATTATTTTTTATCAAAAGTGATTTTATTGGGCAATACTTCATTCAATTTCTTCAAATCACCTGAAAGCACTTCATCGAGTTTAGTGAGATGATTTTCCAATTCTAGTGATAATTCTTTGAAAACCACATACGTAGCATCTGTTGGCTTAGCTTGACCACTTTCTACGCTACGCTGTAGCGAAGCAAGCCGATTATTAAGCTTTATGGGGAAATTCAACGGATCCTGACCACTTTGATTTTTGACTTGATAGAGATCTTCCTCAATTACCTGCAACTTATCCAACAGTGTTTTGAGCTGCATTTGTATTTTTTTCTTTTGCGAAGCATCAAGTTCTCCTGCCTGGGCTTCTATTCTCCGAATCAGTATCACTGCTTCATTAGCCTCAGAAACTTTGTCTCGAATCGTCAAGGCAAGATCAAATTGCTTTTGCAAATCATCTGCAGTCACGTCATCCAAATTGGGATCCATCTCTAGATCAAAATCCGCAATATGTGATTCTCCTAATGCAGTCAATTTCACTTGATAGGAGCCAATAGGAGCTAATGGGCCTCGCTGTGGCCTTGCAGACCAAATAATCATACCCTCAAAAACAGTTGCTCCAGGATACTGCATGTCCCATGTAAAGGTGTTAAGTCCTGCATTTGTCTTTGGCGCATTAGTCACTGTAGTATCTCCCGAAGCAGTGTAAGTGTTGATTAGATTTCCTTTAGCATCCAGAATTTCAATTTTCAAGGAATCAATTTTCTCAGGCAAGTAATATTGAATTGCCGCATCGTAAACGCCACGGATTGGGTTTGCGGGCTTGTAAAGAGTGACTTCATTTTTGGTGGTAGTCTCAACCGCTGCTCGAAGTGGTCGGATATCATCCAGGATCCAGAATCCACGACCATGGGATCCCAATACCACATCATCATTTTTCAACACCAAATCACGTATTGGAGTGTCTGGAAGATTAAGTTGCAGTGATTGCCACATTTCTCCGTCATTGAAAGAGACATAGACGCCATGCTCTGTGGCTAGGTAAAGCAGTCCCGGCTTTTGCAAATCCTCACGAATCGCCCGGGCAAAGTGCCCATCTTCAATTCCTGTGATGATTTTTGTCCAAGACTTTCCATAATCCTCTGTTTTAAATACGTAAGGTTGTCGATCATCTACCTGATATCTATTAGCTGCTAGATAGAGCGTTCCAGGATTGAATTTCCCCTCGTCAATAATACTGATCCTCGAAAATTTCGGAAGGTCCTTAGGCGTGATATCTGCCCAGTTTTTGCCTCCATCTCGAGTGATATGGACTTTCCCATCATCAGATCCTGCCCAGATCGTATTTACATCGTACATCGATGGAGCAAGCGCAAATACGGTGGCATAGATTTCAGGACCATTCATATCCATGGTGATCACACCACCTGTTTTTCCCAAAGTTTCCGGGTCGGCATAGGTCAAGTCTGGACTAATTTTTTCCCAAGTTTGTCCATCATTGGTAGTTTTCCAAACATGCTGGGAAGTGGTATACATCGTCTTGGGATCCAGCGGTGAAAACATGATAGGAAAGGTCCATTGCCATCTTTCGGGTAAAGCCGAGGCTGGTTCTCCAGAGAAGAATCGCGGATAAACCTGAATATCTCTAGTCTGACCAGTTTTCCTGTTGTATCGGGTAAGCAAAGCTCCTTGAGAACCCGCATAAAATATATCAGAGTCTGTAGGGCTTTGAGTGATCCAGCCACTTTCGCCACCACCTACCGCATAGTGCCAACCATGTCCAGGTCCACGTCCGAGCATATGATTCCATCCTTCTGACGGCATGGCCAAAGTACTGTTGTCCTGCTGTGCTCCAGCTACGTGATAGGGTACATCCGAAGTAGTCATCACATGGTAAAGCTGTGTAGTAGGATAATCTTCCTCTGTCCAAGTCTTGCCACCATTAATACTCACAACACCACCGCCATCATTGCTACTGATCATTCGAAGTGGGTTGGATGGATCTATCCAAAGGTCATGATTGTCTCCATGGGGCACTGTGATTTCGGTATCGAAAGTCTTACCACCATCTGTGGATTTCCAAAAGTCAACATTAAGTCCGTAAACAGTTTCCCGATCCACCGGATCTGCATAGAGTCTAGAATAGTAAAAAGCACGCTGACGTAGTTTACGCTCATCGTTCATCTTTTCCCAAGTTTTGCCAGCATCGTCAGATCTGAACACGCCTCCTTCATTTGCTTCCACGATTGCCCAAACTCGATTAGCATCCACAGGGGAGACTGTTACACCAATCTTCCCGATCGGTCCTTCCGGCATTCCCGGGTTGGAAGTAAGGTCCGTCCAAGTATCTCCACCGTCCACCGATTTCCAAAGCTTGCTATCCGGTCCGCCACCCCACATTTTCCATGCTTTTCGATAAACCTGCCAAGTAGAAGCATACAGGACTTTGGGATTGGTACGATCAATAATCAAATCGGCTGCTCCTGCTTTGTTACTTACATAAAGTACTTTTTCCCAAGTTTCTCCACCATCTTTTGAGCGGAAAACTCCACGTTCTTCATTTTCACCGTAAGGATGACCGAGTGCAGCTACATAGACCAGATCAGCATTAGTAGGGTCAACTCTGATTCTGGCAATAGCTTGGGTTTCTTGAAGGCCAAGATGTTTCCAAGTTTTTCCACCGTCTGTAGTTTTATAGACTCCATCACCTTGAGTGATACTGCCTCGAAGCTGAGTTTCACCTCCACCGATATAGACGATGTCAGGATTACTCTCTGCCACTGCAACAGCCCCAATGCTCGAAGATGAAATTTGACCGTCGGTTACTGGAGACCATTCATTTCCACCATCTGTGGTTTTCCAAAGTCCTCCCCCGGTTGCTCCAAAATAATATTCGAAGGGGCGACTAGGGCTTCCTGAGCTACCGAGTGAGCGTCCACCACGATTGGGACCGATATTTCTCCAGCTATAACTGGAATAGAAGGACGTATCTACTGGTAATTGCTGTGCTTGGGTAAGCTGATTCGTCCCTAAAATCAAGCATAAAGAGTATAAGGTCGAGAGGTAAGTTTTAAAATAACTATTTGTCATAAGGTTGATATATTGGCTTAGCTACAAAGTACAAATTCTCTGTAAATTCAGGGTTCTAAATTAGATCAATGGTAAAAGTTTAATGTGGCTAACGGGTGGGAGGAAATGAATTTCTTGAAGTGCTAATAATATCTCCTTCAATTCTAAAACACACATAATGAGTTTTATCAGTGTCTATAATTATACCTAAGGTCTATTTTTTTTGGTATCTCGGTTTGAAGACTACTGTTGAACGGCGAGGGTGACGGGAGACAGTTGGGAGCATTTTCCTAGTCCTCGTTAGCTATCGAAACAACTAAATTTAAATTGCTTTTGCCTTTTACTGATAAAAATGAGGATATATACATAGATGGCATTACTTGTGGATGGCGATGTTGATTTTCCCCTACTTTTTTCTACTTTCAAGAACATATTAATTTCAAATTCAGAAATATAGGCATATTAATCCTTTCAGTTAGTATCACTAAAATCCCCCATTATGTCCAAAATGAAAGATACCATCATCACACTTTACGTTGATACCCAAAAAATAATTCAACTCGACGCCAAAGCACCCCAAGATGAGCTTAGGGGAAGTATTTTAATAGGTGACAATCATAACGATCAACCTAATAAGGATAAGTTCACCAGCAATATTCGACAAAAAACCAAAATAGCATGGGTCGGTGCAGCAATGCATATTCTGGACAGCGATCAGGATTTTGTGATTATCAAAAAAATAATTGTGAAAAAGAAGAAATCGATAATCAAAATATATGATTCCAAGCGGGGTGCCGGCAGCACCCACAAAGATGGCTATGTAGGTAAAGCAACAAAGGGTAAGGAAGAAGAATATTCTATTCGTCTTTTAGTGAATTCTGGTGGAGATGAAAAAGTATTTAGGATTGATCCTAAAATCAGAATGGTTTAATTTTAATTGAAATTTTGAAAAAAGGGATTCTCCCATTATTTTTTTTCATCTTCTATTCGACAATGGCTATAAGTCAAGACGAAGAAGTGATAACTATATCAGATAGTTTGAAAACTGTTTATCTATCACAAAAAGAGAATATCCCGGAGGTTTTAATTGAATTTCTAAAGAAAGAGCCCAATCCTGATACGATTTCGAAGTATTCAAAAATCTTGCAAGAACTTGCTTTTGCAGTGAATGATGAAGAGAACCTCTTTACTGCACACCTCTATTTGGGGAATGCCAATGTTTTGAAAGGCGAACTGAGTGAAGGTCTTGAGCAATACTTCATCAGTATGAAATATGCCAATAAGATTAATAATGAGGATGGTCGAGGTAAACTTTTTGTAGCAATTGCAAACGCCTATTCTGCCAGTAACGACAGTCAAAATGCAGTAACTTATTATAAAAAAGGGATTGAAATTCTGCAGAATGGAAATGATTCAATTGGCCTTGCCAGTGCAATTTTCAATGTTGGTGATGAATACTTCAACATGGGAAAATTAGACTCGGCATTATTATTCACCAAAGAAGCTCAGTCAATTTTTGAGAAAGTTAATTATCCCATCGGTTATGCATACTGCTTTGGCAATCTTGGAATGATCGCTGCTGAGAAAGGAGATAAAATAACTGCTGAAGAAAATATCAATCAGGCTATTTATATTCTGGAGCAATACAAAGAATATTCTCCTATTTCAGCATACTTAGAGTTTATGTCCGCGATATTTTTGGAGAATGGAGATAGTCAAACTGCCTTAGAATTTGCGGAAAGGAGCTTAAGCTTAGCGATGCAGCATAGCCTGAAGGATGAAATCAGTCAAGCCAACTTAATTCTATCAAAGATCCATGAGCAATTGGGAAATACTAGAATAGCCTTCGACTATTATAAAAACCATGTAATCTATCGCGATAGCGTAAACAATATAGGAGCAGTGCAGGGAATGGCTAATTTGAGAACTGACTATGAGGTTTCTCAAAAACAAGTTGAAGTCGATTTGTTGGAAAAGGAAGCCACCATAATCTCTCTTCAAACCAAACGACAGCAGATTTTGCTCTATGGGATTTTGACACTTTTAGTATCAGTTGGTATGATTGCTTTTGTCACC
>JBDNIP010000456.1:0-2787 GCA_041688245.1 Algoriphagus sp. | reverse complement strand
GAATACAAAGTGGACAGCCTTGCGCTTCAAATCGGCGAGGACAAACTGGATCAGCTTCCCCTACCCTGTATTGTTCAACTCAAGGGAGATCGCCATCCCTTTTTCAGTTGCTTGTCTTCGGTAGATAAGGGAGATATTGAATACTTAGATAGTACGGGTAGAACAACCAAAATCTTAAGAAATGAATTTTTGGCCAAATGGACAGGAGTAACGTTACTGGTGGAAAAAGGAGAAAATTCTGCTGAACCCGGATATCAAGATCGGAGAAGAGAAGTTTTATTTTACCGCTCCTTACTTTTTCTCTTAGGTTTGGTTGGCTTAGTTTGGCTTATAGTCAATTTGGTGAACCATGCCGGCATTCTTCCCAGTTCGATAGGGACTTGGTCACTGATGGCCTTAAAAATAGCAGGTTTGGCAATTGCGACTATTTTACTCTGGACAGAGATCGACAAAGATAATTCCGCAATTACCAAATTTTGTACTGGTGGTAAGAGTGTAGACTGCAATTCCGTTTTAGACTCCTTTTCATTTGGAGGGATAATCAGTCTCAGCAATTTGGCTTTCGCATATTTTTTTTCCAGCGTGGGCCTACTTATGATTTCTTCCTTTTCTGGATCATCCTTACAGTTATTGAGTTACCTAAGTTATTCTAGCTTACTAATTGTGCCAATTTCACTGTTCTATCAAGGGGTTAAAATTAAAAAATGGTGTATGCTGTGCCTGTGGATTTCCGGGATTCTACTTTTGGAGTTTGTGGCTAGCCAGTTCCTTTTGGTGGATCTTGTTCCTCCTGGACTAAAGGAGTTGAGCATATTTTCTTTTCTATTTCTGGCAAGTGTACTTGTTTGGCTCACTCTAAAGCCCTATCTGATTGCAAAAGGTGAGTTGCAAGGGGTCAAAAGCAAACTGGCGAAGTTCATGTCAAACAGGGAGGTGTTTGATTATTTCCTGAGTAGTTCTCGAAAGATTATGACGAACCCTGAGGGTTTGGGCATATTCTTAAAAGGCCAATCATCCAAATTCCATGTGCTAAAAGTATGCAATCCATACTGCGGGCCCTGCGCTCGGTCGCATCCCATTTTGGAGCAATTATACAAAGCAGGTAATATCGACTTACAGATTTTATTCCTTACTGGGGGTGACGACCAAACTCAAATACAAACGGTCAGTCATCTGATGGCAATTGCTTCCAATGGGCAAACAGAATATACTCGGCAAGCATTGGATGATTGGTACATACCGGAGAAAAAGGAATACGATGCTTTTGCAGCAAAGTATCCAATGAATGGCGAGCTAACCAAACAAGGACAGCACATTAAAGCCATGCAAGATTGGGCTGAGGAGGAGAAAATAGCACATACCCCAACGATTTTTATCAATGGGTATGAATTGCCCTCCGCCTACTCAGTGGAGGATTTAAAATATATTTTACAATAAATAATAAAGCTGCTAATATAGTAATAAAGATATTCAATCGCGATGAATGGGCACATGCGCTAGGTGCCGTTTTATGTCTAGCGTGCCAAGTAAACTTTAAACAAACAAAAAAATGAAAAAACTAAGTTTAGAAATGCTGCGACTCACTTCGGGAGAAGTATTGCAGCGAAGTGAAATGAAAAAGATTACTGGAGGGTATGGAGGGACTTGTGGGTATAGACACCCAAGTGGCCAAGTGTGGTGTGGAATGTCATCCTTCCAAGCTCAACAAGCATTTGGAAATGGAGGAGGAAACTGGGGTTGCGGTAGCTGTGGTTCTAACGGAGGTAGCGCTAGTTATTGTTGATTAATTAGGGGTTAGATCTCTTCTAACCCCTATTAACCGTAATTTCTTTTGAGTATTCGAACTATAGTTAGATTAACTAATGTTTATTTCAAGAAACCTAATGGTATTAAAAGATTACAACGAATTTTAAATATAACTCTTATAAATATGAAAACCATATGTCTAATATTTTGGCTTTTCTTTCTTCTTTTCTCTTGTAGTCCTAATAGAAGTTCTAAAAAAGATATTGGTGAACTAAAAAAAACTAATGATATAGAACTTAAAAAGTTGGATAGTATTCGGATTAATTATTTAGGAAATCCCACCATTCATGATCTGGATTCAAAATCTGGACTGGTGATTTTTATGGATCATAAGGAGTCTTCTGAGCAAATAATTATAGCGGAATTTGGTGGTAAAATACTGAGTTCCTTTTCCAAATTTGGAGATATTCCTGATGGTTATGGAAGGTTGATGTCGACTTTACGCGTAATAGATGCAAATTCTTTTATTGTGTATGGATACAATGGGTTTATGACTTATAATAAGGAAGGAAAAGCACTTTCTAGGGTTAAATTAATTGATCTCCAAACGCCAAATTATGTGCCTATGTTGATGGGATACGGAATGGAAAAAATAAGAGAAAAGTATTTATATATCAATCAGAGCTCTCCAGTAAATAATGATTATTCAGATATCAATATGTACAAAGACATGTATTTATTGAACTTGTTGAATCATGCGCAAGGGGAGAAAGAGCCCATTATCCAATTTCCGGAAAGCAGCATTTTCCGAAATGGAAAATATTTTTTCAGGAATGCTTGGGATCCTGTATTTCACCTAGCTGATAATAAAATCTATGTAGCTTTTGGTCTTGAGCCAACAATCTATGCTTTTGATGATAGTGCGCCTTATAAATTAGATTTTTCCTTACCCCTTGATTTGCCTGATTACAATTATTTCAAAGGTTCTGATGAATATAGTGACGATTTTTCATTTTTCGGACTAAGGTTTACTTCTGGAAT
>JBDNIP010000050.1:0-14891 GCA_041688245.1 Algoriphagus sp. | reverse complement strand
TGGATGAAACCGACTCCGGATTGGATATCGATGCCTTGAAGATTGTATCAAATGGTGTCAATCAATTAAAGACAAAAGATAATGCAACTATTTTAGTTACACATTATCAACGACTCTTAGATTACATTGTGCCTGATTATGTGCATGTACTCTATAAAGGAAGGATTGTAAAATCTGGCTCTAAAGAACTCGCATTGGAACTGGAAGATAGAGGATACGACTGGATCAAGGAAGCGGTCGATTCAGAAGCTACAGTTTGATTTTCAACCAAAGATTCTAACTTATGAGTACGCTTATACAACAAAATAAAATCAATGATTTAATCAACCATCCTGGTATCGGATTTGAATCAGCCAGAAATTCAGCAAAAGAAATTTTCAATAAGCAGGGAATGCCTGCATTGAAAGCTGAAGAATATAAATTCACTTCAATTACCAAAAAACTTGATTCATTCCTCACTAATTCATTACAAGCAAAAGCTTTTGAAGTAAGTGTGGATAGGGTAAAATCATCGGTTTTCGAAGGTTTTGAAGGAGATGTTTTGGTATTTTCGAATGGAGTTTATCAACCATCAGTCTCCGATAAAATTAAAGAATTATCAATTTCTTCAATCTCAGCAGCCGCTGATTGTCCGATTGGGAGCATCGCAAAACCTGAGAAAGACATATTTTGCGCATTGAATCAGGCTTCTTTTCAAGACGGAGTCTTTATCTCTATTCCTGACAAAGTAAAACTTGAACGTCCGGTTTTATTTTTATTTCTGAATGAGGTTTCTGATGCCCAAGTGATTCAGCCTAGAATTTGGATTGAATCTGGAGACTTTTCTGAGGTGACATTTATAGAACAAACAGTTCAATTGAATGACTCCCCAACGTTCGTAAATAAAGTCATAGAAATAAAAGGAGGGATAAATACTCACCTTCACCACTATAGATTACAGAATGAAGGGAAAAATTATATCGAAGTAAGTAATATTGAAACTGATCTGTTGAAAGACTCCACATTTAATTCAGTGGTTATTTCACTTTCAGGCGATATGCTTCGAAATAACTTGACGATCAATATCTTAGGAAGTAATTCGGAAGGCAATATGTATGGCTTGTACCTACTCAATGGTAAGTCTCATGTTGACAATCATACCAATGTAGACCATACAGTTCCTCATTCAGAATCAAATGAGCTGTATAAGGGTATTATGGCTGATTATTCAAGAGGAGTTTTTAACGGAAAGATCTTTGTCCGTCAAGACGCTCAGAAAACAAATGCTTTTCAACAAAATAATAATATCCTATTATCCGAAAATGCTGTGGTCAATACTAAGCCACAATTAGAAATCTGGGCAGATGATGTGAAGTGTTCTCATGGCTGTACAACTGGTCAATTGGACGAAGAAGCATTATTTTACCTTCAGGCAAGGGGAATAGGTAAACTTCAGGCCAAAGGTTTATTGCTTTATGCTTTTGCTGGAGAGGTTTTGGAGCATATTGGTGATGACCCTTTCAAAAAATACTGTACACAATTAGTAGAAAATCGCTTAGGTTCTAAATTTTAAACATACATGAATTTCGATATCGAAAAAATTAGAGGTTTGTTTCCTGTGCTTCACCAGAAAGTGCATGGCAAGCCTTTAGTATATTTTGACAACGCAGCAACAACTCAAAAACCCCAATCCGTTCTGGATGCATTGACGGGATATTACAATAATGATAATTCGAATATTCACCGAGGCGCACATGCATTAGCAGATCGAGCAACCCGTTATTTTGAAGAAACTCGTGATACAATTAAGGAATTTATCAATGCAAGGGAAGCTGCTGAGATCATTTTCACAAAAGGAACTACCGAAAGCATCAATTTAGTAGCGGCCACTTTTGGTAGAAAGTTCATTGGAAAAGGTGATGAGATAATCATTTCTACAATGGAGCATCATGCGAATATTGTTCCTTGGCAAATGCTTTGCGAAGAAGTAGGAGCACTACTCAAAATCATCCCAATCAGCGAATCAGGAGAGATTTTGTATGAGGAGTTTGAAAATCTACTTTCCCCAAAAACAAAACTGGTTAGCATTGTACACGCCTCTAACACTTTAGGCACCATTAATCCTGTCAAAAGAATCATTCATGCCGCACACTCATTGGGAGCAAAAGTTCTGCTGGACGGCGCTCAAAGTACTAGTCATTTAGAAGTAGACGTTCAAGCATTAGATTGTGATTTTCTAGCTTTCTCAGCACACAAACTTTACGGGCCTACAGGACTGGGTGTACTTTATGGCAAAAGAGAAATTCTTGAAATTATGCCTCCATTCCTAGGCGGTGGAGAAATGATAAAAGAAGTAACCTTTGAAAAATCTACTTATAATGAGATTCCATTCAAGTTCGAAGCGGGAACTCCAAATATTGCAGATGTAATTGCTTTCAAATCTTCCCTAGACTTCATTAATGGATTAGGAAAGAAGGTGATTAAAGCACACGAAGATGATTTATTGGCATATGCTAATGAAAAAATGAGTGAAATTAAAGGTTTTATTCCAGTGGGTACCGCAGCAGAAAAAGTAAGTGTACTATCATTTAATATTAATGGGATGCACCCCTACGATGTGGGGATGATGCTGGATGCAAATGGAATTGCTGTAAGAACAGGGCATCACTGTACGCAACCCCTAATGAAAAGATTAGGATTGGAAGGAACTGTAAGAGCATCGTTTGCTGTTTACAACTCGAAATCAGAAATCGATTCTATGGCAGAAAGTGTTGCTAAAATCGCAAGAATCAAAAACAAATGAATAGCATACTAGAGATTCAAGACGAGATTGTATCAGAATTTGAAATCTTGGGTGACGACAAAGAATCAACAATCTACTTCATAATGGAGCTGGGTAGTGGATTAGAGTCTTTACCCGAGGTAGCTAGAATTGAAGATAATATCATCAAGGGATGCCAATCCAAGGTGTGGCTAATAGCAGAAGAGCAAGATGGTAAAGTTCATTATATGGCTGATTCCAATACGGATATCACTAAGGGGCTAATTTCGCTGTTGCTTCGAGTATTGAATAATCGAGTACCGGAAGAGATTTTAAATGCAAAGCTAGATTTTGTAGAGCGGATTGGAATGGGTTCCATAATCGGCAGTCAGCGGTCCAATGGATTTGCGTCAATGATTAAGCAAATTAAATTATTTGCAATTGCCATTCAAAGTAATCAAACTGTATAATCAAATGGAAACAGAGCAAAAAGAAAATAGCGTAGGACAGATTGAAGACTTAAAAGAAAAAGTCGTTCAAGCGATCAAATTAGTCTATGATCCAGAGATTCCTATTGATGTATATGAGCTTGGCTTGATCTATGAAATTACGATTTATCCAGTAAATAATGTCTATGTATTGATGACATTGACATCCCCAAATTGCCCCTCTGCTGAATTCATCCCTTCAGAGATTAAAGATAAAATCCAGCAAATACAAGGGATTAATAATGTTGAACTAGAACTCACATTTGATCCACCATATGCCCAAGACATGATGTCTGAAGCGGCAAAACTTGAATTAGGATTTTTATAAACAAACCAGTAAAACTTACAATACTATGTATCCAGAGGAACTAATAGCTCCAATGAGAGCGGAACTTTCGAGTATCGGATTTGAAGAATTCAGAACAGCAGAACAAGTAGCTACACATTTAGGTGCTGATCATAAGGGAACGACTCTAGTGGTAGTTAATTCAGTTTGTGGTTGTGCTGCGGGAGCTGCTAGACCTGGAATTACCTATGCTGTAGAAAATGCAAAAGTAAAACCAGACACCCTTGCCACAGTATTTGCAGGGAATGATAAAGATGCAGTAAACAAAATAAGAGAATTGACTCTTCCTTATCCTCCTTCATCACCCGCTATGGCTCTTTTCAAAAATGGAGAATTAGTACATTTTATAGAGCGTCATCATATTGAAGGAAGAAATGCCAAGATGATCGGTGATCATTTAGTAGAAGTATTTGAACATTTCTGTGTGTAAAAATTAGCCCCTTAGGGGGCTTTTTACTAGTTACTTTTTGAAAGTATTTAAGACTTTATAAGATTTAACTTTTGGTTAAATTTTATTTAGTTTGAAAGTTAATTTTTTAAAAAAAAATCGACGAAAGTAATAATTATATCTTCATCTATCGAATAATAGCGTGAAATTCTTAACGTTTTTACTAACTTGACTACTCAGTTTGGGTCTTTATCCAAATGGCAAAACAACTAAATTATTTATGTCTGAATCAGCTAAACTTTCCTATAAAGGGCAAGTATTTGAATTTCCAATAATCACGGGTACCGAAAATGAGTCTGCGATAGATATTTCTAAACTCCGCCAAGATTTGGGATTGATCACCATCGATCCGGGATACAAAAACACAGGTGCTACTAGAAGTGCGATCACTTTTTTAGATGGAGAAGAGGGTATTCTTCGATATAGAGGTTATCGGATTGAGGACCTTGCAGAGAAATCTACATTCTTGGAAGTTTCCTACCTTCTTATTTATGGAGAATTGCCAACTGAATCTGAGTTTGTAAAGTTTTCCAAAGCAATCACTCATCATACGCTAGTTCACGAGGACATTAAAAAGATTCTTGAAGGCTTCCCTTCCAATGCTCACCCTATGGGAGTTTCATCTTCTTTGGTTTGTGCGTTGACTGCCTTCTATCCAGATTCATTAAAATCAAATAGAAATGAGGATGAAACTAACTTGAGCATCATCAGATTGATGGCAAAGATGCCGACTTTCGCAGCTTGGGCTTATAAGAATGAGCAAGGGCATCCAGTAAATTATCCTGATAATTCCCTGGATTATTGCTCTAATTTCCTCAAAATGATGTTTGCACTTCCTGCTGAGAAGTATGACGTAGACCCTGTGATAGCTTCCGCTTTAGACAAATTGTTGATTCTTCACGCAGATCACGAACAAAACTGTTCTACATCCACTGTGAGAATTGTTGGTTCTTCTCAAGCTAGTATTTATGCTTCAATCTCAGCTGGAATCAACGCACTGTGGGGTCCGCTTCACGGTGGAGCCAATCAGTCAGTAATCGAGATGCTCGAAGCAATAAAAGCTGACGGTGGCGATGCAAAGAAATACCTGGACAAAGCAAAAGATAAAAATGATCCATTCCGTCTAATGGGATTTGGACATCGCGTTTATAAGAACTTTGATCCGCGAGCTAGAATCATCAAAAAAGCGGCGGATGATGTACTGTCCAAATTAGGGGTCAATGATCCAATTTTAGATATCGCAAAAGAATTGGAATATGCTGCTTTGAATGATCAGTATTTCATCGATCGTCAATTGTATCCTAATGTTGATTTCTACTCTGGAATTATTTATAGAGCACTTGGTATTCCCACTGAGATGTTCACTGTAATGTTTGCACTTGGAAGACTTCCAGGGTGGATCGCACAATGGAAAGAGATGCGAGAGAATAAAGAGCCTATTGGAAGACCAAGACAAGTCTATATCGGTGCCAATGAGCGTGATTACGTATCCATAAATAAGCGTTAATCCGCATTTGAAAGAATCAAAAAAACCAGCAGAAGGCTGGTTTTTTTGATTGACGAGGTTGTAAACGAACCGAATTTGACACATTTTTGAAGCCTGATACTACCCAAACTGGTTTACTATGATGATTACAAATTTAGAGGAAGCAAAAAACCTCACCCAACAGTTTACTTCCAAACCAAGCACTGGAGATTTGCTGAAACTTTATGGCCTCTACAAACAAGCTACAGAAGGCGATAACCTTACAGAACGACCAGGGGGTTTTGAATTCAAGGCTGCTGCGAAATACAACAGCTGGATCAACTTTAAAGGGACTTCAAGAGAACAAGCTGAAGCTTCCTACATTAGCTTGGCTACCGAATTAGCCAGCAAGCATATATAAAACCAAAGCCTGAATAATCAGGCTTTATTTTTTCGCTCAAACCAACTGGCGATTACAGATCCTGCGATAAGTTGTTGAATATGGTACAACATTACCGGAAGGAGCACCAATCCCAAAATAGCCGGATCAGGAAAAATCACCTTTCCGATCACTACTCCTTGAATCAGCGACTTCTTAGATCCACAAAATAAGGCGGTAATGCGATCTTCTAGTTGGAAGCCCAGAATCTTGCTGAGCAAAAAAATCAGTAACCAGACCAGAAAAAACAATCCCTGCATTGAGATACTAATCATAAAAAGTGTGGCTATCCGATAAGGAGAAAAAACCTCCTGGGCAAATGATTGTGCAAATGAAGTATACACAATGACCATGATAACGCTTTGATCCAGGTATTTCAACTTTGAAATTTGCTTAGCTATTCTCGGAAAAATAACTTTATGAAGTGCCAATCCTGCTAAAACAGGAAGAATGACTTTGAATGTCAGCTCAACAAATGTGGATGTGAAATCTATTGGAATCCCAGAGGCTTCTCCCAAAATTCCCATCCAAGCTGGAGTGATTACCACGCCAATCAGACTTGAAATGCTCGCATTGAAGATCGCTGCAGGCATATTCCCCCTGGCAATAGAGACCATCACCACAGCAGCACTTACTGTAGAAGGCAACACAGACAAATAACTGATTCCCAATCGAAAATCATCTGGAATCCAGAGACTGAACTTCAGAAACAGCCAGACCAAAGCAGGGAATAGAAGAAAGGTAGTCAGTTGAATCAGTAAATGAAGTTTCCAGTTTTTCAGACCAACTCTAAGTTGTACGGGATTAAGTTTTACCCCATAAAAAAAGAAAACCAGTCCAATACCTAAGTTAATAATGATTTTCCAGGGAAACTCAGATTCTGTAGATCCGAAAGTGGGAAATAACCAACCAAAAAATATGGCTATAAATAAACCCAGTAAAAAACCATTGATTCCTACTTTGGCAAGCAGTGGTCTGATTCGAGATAAAGTCAAGAAAGCAGTCTTTTAAAGTTATCACTAATGATCGCTGTGGCAATCGCCACATTAAGTGACTCTGCCTCACCAAAGCCAGGAATTGTCACTTTTTTGGTCACTAGATTCTCCAAGTCACTTGAAATACCATTTGACTCGTTTCCCATCAAGATTACTCCTGGCTCGAGCTTAGTAATCTGATGAATATTTGCACCGTCTAAGAAGGCTCCGTAGACAGGGCTATTCCATTTTGTGAATACTTGAGCCAAATCTCCATAGAAAAATTTGACCCGAGTAAATGAACCCATGCTAGCCTGAATCACCTTAGGATTATAAAATTCTGCTGTTTGAGTAGAGAAGACTAAATGATGGATCCCATACCAATCGGCAATTCGAATGATCGTTCCTAAGTTACCGGGATCTCGTATATCATCCAGCCCTATCACCAATTGACCTGATGGAAAATCAAAACTCTCATTAGATTTCATCTTCACGACAGCTAAAGCACTATCGTTGCTCTGGTAGTGACCTAGTCCTTCAAGTTGGTTTTGGGTTACCGGGATCACCTCACAGGAAGCTTTGGAAACCTCCAGTTGATAATTGTCCAAAAACTGAGCTGTCGCCAAAAGAATAGCGACTTGAAATGGTGAGTTCAAAACCTCAAGCACACTTTTTTCTCCTTCGACAAAGAAGCGCTGTTCCGTATTTCGGAATTTCTTCTGATGTAAGGATTTAATAAACTTAACCGTATTTTTGCTAAGCATAAGGAATATTCGCCCATTTTGAAATCCCTCAAATATATACTTTTTCTTTCTTCGGCCTTGATGCTTTCAGCTTGTTCCTTGACTAAGAATCTGGAGGATGGTGAATATGCACTCTATGAAAATAAGCTCTCTGGCATAGAGAAAATCGATAAGGAGGCCTTGTCAGTACTTTTCATCGCAAAACCTAATACACGTATCCCATTGACGAACAAATCACTAGGAGTAAGTATTTATAGATTCGGCGAATCCTTTTATGACAGTACCAAAATAGCTATCAGGCTAGCAACCGCAAAAATTGAATATGACAGTATTCAGAGTTTGTTGACAAAAAATCTAAGGAATAAAAAACTTTCCAAGCGATCTGAAAAATTATCATCAAAAATAAAAGATTATGAATCTTTAATAGAGTTTGGGAATTTCTTGATGCGCACTGGAAATCCAGTCACTAAATTGGATAGTGCGGAGATGAAGCAGACAGAAATTGAAATTGATAATTACTTATATAATCACGGTTACTTAGATAGTGAAGTTAGCTTCAAAGTGGCCACCAATAAAAAAAGGGCTGAAGTCACTTATTGGGTCAATGAAAAACAACCCTATATTCTTGACTCCCTATACACGTCCACAGAAAATGATAAAATCCTTAAAATCATAAATCAAAACAAAGGCAAAACAAGTATCCATATAGGTGACAGATATGTCCAAGATGAATTTGTATCTGAGCGAAATCGAATCGAAGAGCTCTTAAAGGATAATGGCTATTTCATGTTCAATAAGAGCTTTATCGATTACAATCTGTACTATGACTCTAGCAAGAAAACTATCCATGCGCAACAAAGAATACTCCAACCAACTTTTGCTGATGCACATGAAATTTATACAATTGATTCTATTTATTTTGCTGTCAATCCGCCAAATACCGATTTCCGGCAGGAGGATATATTAAAGTCTTATCGCGGGATAAATTATAATTTTTATAGAGATCGCTACTCAGAAAAAATTCTTTCTTCTCGTATTTTCTTTCAAAAAGGTGGGATTTATAACCGATCAAACTTCATCGAAACACAAAAGCAATTAAGTAACCTTGATCTCTTTCGATTCATAAATATTTCTTTTGATACGCTTGGTACATCTCTCAATGCGAAGATCATCACCCAGCCTAATCAAAAATATCAGTTAACCAATCAATTGGGACTGAGCATTACCGAGCAGCTTCCGGGACCATTTTTTAGTGCATCACTACGGAATCGAAACTTCTTCCGTGCAGGCGAAATACTGGAATATAACTTTCGAGCGGGATTGGAGGGAGTTGCATCTGCGACAGATCAAGGAGTCTATCAAAGCCGTGAATTGGGGACTTCTGCATCCGTGATTTTTCCGAGATTTCTGATTCCGTTTTACCAAAGTAGTTTGCAAAAGTTCGGTAAATACAATCCGAATACCCGGACACAAATAGGATATAACTACACCAACCGACCCGAATATACCCGAAGTGGTTTGAACGGATTAATATCTTATACTTGGGCAACACGAAATAATCGACAGCAATTCACCATCAATGCAGCCGACCTGAACTATATCCGAACTCCTCAGATTCAAGATGAATTTTTACAAATATTGGTCGACCTCCAGAACCAAGGGAACAACTTAATTTGGTCTTTTCTACCCTCATTTATCAGTTCGATTTCTGCACAATCGGTCATCAATTTCAACCAGTACGGAAACTTTACAAAAAATCGTGCCTCTTTATTGAGACTATTCGCAGAAAGTGGAGGGACAACACTTAATTTCCTGAATGTCGCGGATAATAGTGTGGTTACAGATTTTGCAAATTTTCAATGGCTAAAGTTCCAGGCTGACTTTAGACGATACTACCCGATTGATGGTAAGCAAACCTTGGCTTATCGCGCTAATTTCGGGATAGCTCAACCCTATGGAATCAGTAATGGAATTCTTCCCTATGAGAAGTATTTCTTTGCAGGTGGGGGCACGAGTATCCGCGCTTGGCAAGCTCGACGACTTGGCCCAGGCAGCTATTCTCCTCAAGTCGGTGAGCGAGGTCCGTACGATTACCCTATTGAGCAGCCAGCAGAGATGATTTTTGAGACGATGCTCGAATACAGGAGAAAGCTGCTGGGCTACTTCGATATGGCAGTCTTTATAGATGCCGGAAACTCTTGGATGATTGGATTAGATAATTCACGCCCTGGCGCAGATTTTAGATTCAACCGGTTTTATAGGGAACTTGCGGTGGGTACTGGAATCGGACTCCGAATGGACTTTGATTTTCTAGTTATCAGGCTGGATATGGCTACCAAAGCAGTAGATCCTTCCCAACCAGAGGGGGATCGATGGGTGCTAGACAATGTGACATTTAGAAGCCCACTTGGAGTCAGAGGACAGACTGTAATCAATTTTGGTATAGGGTACCCGTTTTAATAGATTTTATTGAACCAATGGCAAGAAAAACAAAAGAAGAGATAGCTCAAATCTATCAGAAAATACAAAACCACATCTGCGAGGCCATAGCTACAGCTGACGGGAAAGGGCACTTTGAAGAAGACAAGTGGGATAGGCCGGAAGGCGGCGGCGGTAGAACTCGAATCTTTCGAGATGGACAAATTATTGAAAAAGGCGGCATTGCTTTTTCAGCTGTGCATGGTCCAACTCCAAAAAAAATCCTGGCTAAACTTGACTTGACAGCGAACGACTTCTTTGCAACAGGCGTATCTATAGTAATTCACCCCAAAAGCCCCATGGTACCGATCATTCATATGAATATCAGGTATCTTGAAATGGAAAATGGAGTTCATTGGTTTGGAGGCGGAATTGACCTGACGCCCCATTACATCGTGCCTGAGGACGCTATCTTTTTTCATGAAAAATTAAAAACCACCTGTGACAAGTTTGATGCAGGTTATTACAACAGATTTAAGTCTTGGGCAGATGATTATTTCTTCCTTAAACATAGAAATGAAACTCGCGGGATTGGTGGGATATTTTTTGATCGATTAGAAGCCACTTCTGATGCCCATTTCGAAAATTTACTAGAATTTAGTTTGGCTTTAGGCCGACTATTCCCTGAAATATATGGGCATTATCTGAGACAGAATTCTCAAATCCAGTTTGGAGATCCGGAAAAATCTTGGCAAAATTTGCGTAGAGGAAGGTATGTGGAGTTTAATCTGGTTTGGGATGCCGGAACTAAATTTGGATTAGATACCAATGGAAGGACTGAAAGTATCTTGATGAGTATGCCTCCAATAGCAAATTGGGAATATATGCATGAAGTTGAAGAAAACAGTCCCGAACATTTTACACAAGAACACTTAAAAAAGGGAATTGATTGGTTGACCTATTCCAAAAATGATTGAAGAGCTAAAGGTTTTTGATGAGAAATTATTCATCTGGTTAAATTCGTTTCATGCGGATTGGCTGGACCCAATCGTATTTCAGATGACCGAGACGATTACTTGGATCCCTTTTTATGCGATTCTGATTTATTTTATTTATCGGGCAGATCATAAAGGGATCTGGTGGGTTCTAGCCGGAGCGGCAATCACAATATTACTATCAGATCAAGTTACTTCTGGATTTATGAAGCCTTTCTTTGAGCGCTTGAGACCTTGCCACGAAGAACGTCTGGAAGGAATCATCTATAACTATGGTAGATGTGGGGGTCTTTTCGGATTTGCCTCTTCCCATGCCGCAAATACCTTTGCCATTGCAACTTTCTTAAACCTTAACCTTAGAGATAAGCTTCCTTATTTGAAGTGGCTTTTTCTTTGGGCATTTATTATTTCGTACACCCGAATTTATCTAGGAGTCCACTATCCTTTCGATATCCTTTCGGGGGCAGTGGTCGGAGTCGCTGCGGGATTGATCTCCTGGTTTTTGACTGTGATTGTCAGACTAGAAATCTTAAAAAAAATATTAAAATGACAAGACTGCAAAATTTATATTCCTGCAATAGATTTTTATATTTTCTAAGCAGACCCCATCCAGCTATGTATTAATTTGGATTTAAAGGAGGACTCGTTTTTAGAGTTCTCCAAAATAAATAGTTCTTCAAGTCAGCTGTACCATTATAATTTTACAGTGAGAGGAAAAGGGGTATACTGTTTTCCTCTTTTTATTAATACTAATCAAAACCTAGAAATCTTATCTTTAGATTTGTAGACAGAATCCAACCCTCCGTAATTCGCTACTGAGAGAAATTATCACCCAGTATTTTAATAATGATTCTTTGCCCGACTCAAAATAATGAGATAAGAATCATAGTTCAAAATGACATCTCATGTTAATGAAAAGACTCCTACTTTCCCTTAGCATTGTTTTCATCGTGCTGACAGCTCAAGCTCAAGATTCAATCGACTATAGCCCGAATAGATTCAATCAGTTTAAAGTAGTTCCGCTCCCTGCAATCGGCTCAAAACCTGCCAATGGCTGGCTTTTTGGAATTGCTCCTTCAGCAACTTGGAGGATGGGCGATCCTGAGACTACACACCTTTCTAATCTGGTAGGCAACTTTCTATACACTACCAAAAAACAATGGATTTTCAGCTCGAGAAGTACAGTTTTTCTGAATGAATACGATTGGATTTTAGTTGGTGATTGGAGGTATTTCATCACCTCTCAGCCAACTTTTGGCCTTGGCAGCAGCAGCCCAAATGATCCGGCAAAAAACCCAAATCAGCAAGGCGTATATTGGGGTGAGCAGCAAATGGATTACAGCTGGATACGTTTCTATGAAACAGTATTGAAGCGAATTGGTGATTCTAAGTTTTACTTAGGCGTCGGATATCACCTGGATGTATTTTCAAAAATTGAAAATTTTATCGAGACAGAAACCCTTGACGACTTGAATTTTTCTCATGATTTCTACAATCAGCAATTGGGATTTAACACCGATAAATACACTGTTTCTGGTTTGACCTTTAATGCCATTATGGAAAATAGAGACCTTGCAGTCGCTCCTTATGAAAAGAATTTTGCTTTGATTTCCTACAAGGTAAACCCCTCGTTTCTAGGTTCGGATCAAAGCTCTTCTACCCTATTGCTCGATTACAGACAGTACATTAGTGTAAGTGAAAAGCGAAAAAGACACTTGGTGGCCCTTTGGGGATTTGGAAACTTCTTAGTCTCCGGCAATCTGCCTTACATGGGTCTTCCCTCTATTGGTTATGATATGTTTGGTCGTACTGGAAGAGGCTATGCGCAAGGCAGATTTAGAGGAGAAAGTATGGCCTATTCTGAGGCAGAATATCGATTTCCCCTACAGAAGAACAAAGAGACTTTTGGGGGGACGCTATTCGTGAATGCATCAAGTTTCAGTAGCCGAACCACCAATGAAAGACTTTTTACGAACCTGAATCCAGGCTATGGATTGGGACTACGGGTAATGATCAACAAAGAAAACCGTACTACCATTACCGCCGATTATGGTTTTGGCCAAAAGGGTAATTCAGGATTTTACCTGAATATCAATGAGACTTTTTAAAGAAGTCATAAGGCGTCTCCACAGTCAGAGACTTCTAATCTTTCTTCAGTCGAAACCTTCTCGTATTCCCTTTCACAATTGCTTGTCAACCGATTGATCAAAGCTGACTTGATCTCAAACTAGTGAAAACAAGTTAAGCAAGGCCTCAAGTTCAATCGATTCGAGGCCTTTTTTGCTACTATGCTGCGTTTCTTGCAGCATTGATTATTCCAAACATACTTCTCAGAATCAATCGCTGAAGGTTTTCATCAGGCTTTCCGGTTTCCAGCATTAGCTGGATCGCATACTGCTGAATAGTAATCAAAGGAAGTACAATCCGCTCGCGGATTTCGATAGACCTTTTGGAGACTAGGTTATCACCCATCAATTGATCCATGGATGAAACCACTTTTAGCTTCTCGATGGATCGCTGATATTCAGCAAACATGATTTCCCAAAATCCTCCGTAAGTTTCATTTCCCTTTAAATAGGCCGTCGCAGGATAGAAACATTTACTGAGTGATTGCATGGAGTTGCCTAATAGTGTCCTGAAAAACAAGGAAGAGTCATATAATTCCTGCAACTCACCAAGCTTTCCTTTTTTCTCTAGGGCAGCAATTGCCTCACCTACCCCATAGAATCCTGGAATGTTCTGTTTCATCTGCGCCCAAGAACCTACAAAAGGAATGGCTCTCAGGTCTTCAAATTTCAATCCTCCCCCTTTTCCACGCTTCAGTGGTCTGGATCCGATATTCACCAATCCAAAATACTTCAAAGGCGTCACATGTTCCAGATACGGTACAAACTGAGGATGATTTTTAAACTTTTTATAGGACTCGTAGGCCTCATTGGCTAACTCCTCAATCAAAGCTCGCTGGTCAAGGTTGAGGTTTTTCTCAACTCCCGAATACAGATGATTTTCCAATCCCGCGCTGAGCAGCTGTTCGAGGTTATAAGTACAAGAAACTTGCTTACCATAATTTGCCGAAATAGTCTGTCCCTGGATAGTCACTTGAATCTCAGAGTTTTCTACTTTTTCTCCCAATGAAGCGTAGAAGTTATGCATATTTCCTCCTCCTCGTGCAGGAGGTCCACCACGACCATCGAAGAATACTACTGCTATTCCATTTTCTCTGGATACTCGGGTCATTTCCTCCTTAGCTCGAAGGATTGACCAGTTTGCCTTAATGTACCCACCATCTTTCGTACCGTCCGAAAAGCCCAGCATGATCGTTTGCTTATTTCCTCTGGTCTTTAGGTGTTCTTGATAAACTGGCAATTTATAAAGTTGATCCATAATGCCCGGAGCTTCACCCAAATCATCAATCGTCTCAAAAAGTGGTACAATATCAATTGGAAGGCTTTCTTTACCTTTTCCTAAGGTCAATTGTGCCAATCGGAATACTTCCAAGATATGCTTCTTCGATTGACTGTTGGAAATGATATAGCGATTAAGGACTTCTTCCCCACTCTCTTTTTGAATCGGATCGATAATGCCAAAAGATTGTAACATCTCTACATGGAAAGGCTCCTTAAATTGATCTAAAGCAGGTAATGACGCTGTGGCGAAGATTTGCTCAATTTGCTCTTCTTCGGTTGCGGCAAAGGTCTTTCCTTGAATTTCGAATATTTCATCCCAGAGTGCATCATGCTTCCTACTGTCTTGTCGCATATCCATACATCCGAAATGGAAACCGAAAATCTTCACTTTCAGAATAAACTCATCGAGTATCTCCACAAATAAACCC
>JBDNIP010000455.1:0-1547 GCA_041688245.1 Algoriphagus sp. | reverse complement strand
GTGATTATTATTTTCAAAGCTGTAACGTTAAACTAATCAAGAATTCTGGTTTTGATATCTATTAGAATTGTAAAATAGAAATATATCTCTACATCATGACTTATTTTATTTATCAGACAAATATCATTTACGCTACTGATTATCATATTATTTTAATTTATTGACTGGAAAATTGATTATTTGAAAAGGATGTCCTTGAACAGTAATTTGATTTAATACACTCAAATAAAATTAGTTATATACTAATTAGAGAACATTAAGCAAAGTCAAAGATCGTAAGGTATTCACTTTGACTTTACTTAGTTAAATAACCCTCATTTCTCGAACAAGAACGAAAGGTATGTTTCTACCAACCAGGATTTTGTGTAAGATTTTTATTCAATGTTAATTCATTGGTAGGAATAGGTATCAGATAATCTCTTTCTGGATTGAATCCATATCCTCCGTTGGGTCCACTTAACCTATTCTGAAAGGGATCAAAAAAACCTTCAGCATTAATCGGAACATTAGATAATCCCTTTAATTCGGGAGTAGCAAATGTGCCTACGAATCGCTCTCCCATCCAGTACTCATGTGCTCTCCAACGCGTCAAGTCGTCAAACCGAAACCCTTCTGCAAATAATTCAACGACACGCTCTCTTCTAATTTCATATAATGCACCCGATAAAGAATAACCATAATTCGGCCAGTTAGGATCAGGGGTGATACTATTCAAAATTAGGTGTGGCATACCGACCCTGTCCCTTAACTGATTGATGGTCATATCAACATCTGCCTGAGTCAATGTGCCCAGTTCTGCTTTTGCTTCGGCATAAATCAATAAAGCTTCGGCATAACGCATAAAAATATAATCAACATTACCATTGTTAATCCCTATTGCAGGATCTGCTACAATGTGTCGGAATTTTTGTGATTCTATACCTGTACCACTATTATCTACATCTGGGGTGATAAACATCAAGGTGTCTGTACCTTGTATTCTTCTAATATCTCCCGGTACCATAAATGTCTGAGCAAGTCTCGGATCACGATTTTTTTCAAGAATATCTAACGTTTTATCTCCAACAAAATTTGGGCTAATGGCTATCGGCAACCCATCATTACTCAAATAAAATGTTGACGCCTCATATGTATATCCGTAACCGTTTGGCCAGTTCCACAGTTGATTACTAAAGCTATCTCCAACTAGTCTATCAAAATGTTGGTAAAAAATCACTTCTGGATTACCGGCATAGTTCACTTGATTAAACAGTTTAAAATAGACACTACTGCTATCCCCTGTTACCAGAGAAAAATTCCCATCATCAATGATCTGCTTGGCAGCAGTCGCAGCTTGTTTTATATATTCGGTTCCATCTGTTTTTCCCGCAAAGACTGAGCCCTGATGGTATTTCTCCCATGTACCAGCGTACAAAGCAGCTCTTGCTTTAAACATTAAGGCAATATCTTTACTTAGCCTAGTCCCTGGTGTCGCCAGTTGTTTACTATTTTTCATGTAAGAGATAGCTAAATCAATATCGCCGAGAATAAAATCAAAAACATCCGTT
>JBDNIP010000454.1:0-1498 GCA_041688245.1 Algoriphagus sp. | reverse complement strand
TTCGAATATCCGGGAGCACATTCGGTGAAAAAACACGAAGGTGCCTTTGATGGACGGTTCAAGATTATTCACTTCTATGATTCCGATGAATGGGAGTTTTATGATCTTCAAACCGACCCCAAAGAGATGAAAAATGTCTATCCAGCTCCCGAAATGCAAAATCAAGTAGTACGGATGCAAAGCGAATTGAAGCGTCTGAAGAAAGAGTATAAGGTGAAGTGATTTGGGATTTTAGATTTAGGATTTACGATATCCTTGATAGGATTTAGGTACATTCTGATTTCAAAGCTTTTGGACTCTAAACTGATCCAATCTGCCTACTGAAGACTGCTTACTGAGAACTGAGGACCCCTCGAATGACCAAAACCCAATCTTCTTCAGGGCCATCTGTGGGAGTAGTAATGGTGGTGGATGGTGATTTTTGGATCAGTTCAATTTCACTATAAGCTCCAGTTCTCGGATTGAACCATTGTTGGGTCAATTCCCCAGCACTTAATTTAGATAGGCCCAATTGAGCAGTTTGCCCTTTTGCAAAATAAATAACTGCCAAGCTGGACTCCTTATCCAACGCTGCCCTCAGGTGCAGTTCTCCTTCCGGATTCACACTGGCAATCAGCGTTTGGTCAGGCATAAAATTACCGAAACCGATCTTCTCAAAAAAAGCCCGGACGTATTTCATACTTTCTGCCCCTGGCCGATGAAGTGCATCTTTCCAGTCGGTAAGCGTGGGAATCACAAACACCTCCCCTTTTTTGTGCATTTGCCACACCGCATTGTTGCCATAAGTGTAGCCTGCTGATCCTGCCAGCAAGTCCCAATAGGCATGAACTCGAACATCATAGCCATTAAAAACCCCCCGCTCAAAATCAGTGATGTCAACAATATTCCCTACAGAATCGACTTTATCGGCGAATTCGCCAGGCTGGAATTTCATATAATTCCAAAAAGCCACTGGAATATCCTCATAAGGTGGTTCGCCGTCAATAGTAGGCTTGAGCGGCGACAGGCCAAGGTCTTTCTCCGCCCAATCGTAAACGTTGTGATATTTCTGATTGTGACCTGACTGATACAAATTAAAATCCAGCCAATCGGCATTATGAAAAAACTGGGAACTTGAAGTCCCTCCGCGAGGATGATAGGTCATCAAATTTTTTCCTTTATCTCCCTTAGTCAATCCAGCAGCCATCTGATTCCAAATTTCTGCTACTTCTTCGTTTGCTACTTGCCGATCACCACCAAGAATCCAAACCAAATCAGCTTTCCTGTAACGCTTGCCTAAAAACTTACCATACGCAAAAGCATTTGAGGCATTAAAAATCTCAGGACCAGAACCAGGGTTGATCGAATAGACCTTATCTCCCCATGTGGGTAAAACTCCCACTACTAGTCCCAATTCATTTGCTTTGGAAATGATAAAATCCACATGCTCGAAGTAAGCTTCATTGGGCTGAGTGGGATCAAGGTTTTTGAAAGGAAGTTCTCCGTAAGCATTGGGGAC
>JBDNIP010000049.1:0-2552 GCA_041688245.1 Algoriphagus sp. | reverse complement strand
TTCTTTTTCTTCTTCAGTTATCATAGATTAAAATATTATGTTTAGTAATTAATTAAATTGAGTTCCTCAAAATAACTTTGAAGCATGTAGGTTTTGGTAATTAATAATTCTCCTCTTTCCACAAAACCTTCGTTATTTACCTTTTTGATATAATTTGCCCTTATAACCTTCATATAATTTCTATGCAATTCCTTTTGACTTATTTTTCGACCCATAAAAATTTTATAGGTCATCTCATAAAAATTGTCTTCAAAAAATTGTTTTATCAATCTAAAACTGAAGCGTAAATCTTGTTTTTGCTTTTTCTTGTAGTGATAATCAATATCCTTGAAAAGAGGGTTCTTATTTATTATTTTGGGAACATCAATGAATAATTTTCTAAATCGAGAAGGAGGAATTTCTTCCAACATCATTTTAATTTTTATTGCACTTTTCTTACTATTTTCCTCAAAAAACATCAGGTTTAGAGTAAATAGGTTTTTCTCAACTTCACCTATTTTCTCCATCAAATAATCCTCTGATGAAGAAATACTGTTACTGTTTTTAATTTGGTAATCGAGGTCGTTAAAAAGGCTTAAAGCATTATTCAGGGCTTCCTTATCATGGGGAAAGAGGGCTTTGGGAATTAAATAGTAACTTTTTCCAAAAAAATATTTTGTGAGGTATTTTGTAATATAGTTTTTACCCAATTCCATTTCTAGTGCGCAGCTTTCACAGATAGGATAATTAATCCAATTATTTTTCTGATTGAAAAAACCACTCACTGTTCCTATCTTATCTGTTGTACTGTATTTAAAAGGAGAACCAAAACCAAAGACTTCTAGTTTTGTTTCGTGACATATTGAACACTCAGTTTTTTTTCCCTTTGAGGTAACATTATACTTTTTATAATTCCCTTCAACGCCATCTTTTGCTATTAACTGCTGTACAGAATAAAAATCAGATAGAAGTTTTCTTTTGCCTTCTATATCAATTGTTAATGTATAGGCACTGTTAAACTTTTCTTGTTTTTCTAAGCTGTCATAAACAGTTTGTAATTCATTCTTGAGTTTATCAAAATCCTCTATAAAAGAACGTTTCCATTCTTTAAAAAGCTCAACATTATCAGGATTCACTTTTTCCGATGTTTCGATAAGTTTCGGAAACTGAATAGAAACAAGTGTATTAAGCTTTTTTTCAAAATCACCACCTGATTTAGTTGTAAAAGTTATGTCTCCACCCCTAGAGGAGCCTTTTCGATAGGCATACTTTGAATAGTTCTCCTCATTTACGTTTTGAATATCAATGCCTTTAAAATAGATTTTCTCTTTCTCCAGTTCAAATTCAATCAAGAGCATTTTACATATTTTATTTGGATAAGGCTCTTGAGTAAAAAGTTCATAAGGTTGTAAGCCTTTGTTTTTTAGGAATTCTAATTTCCCAATGTCTGTTATAGATCTATCTTGCATTTTGTTTTGACTTAAAAACCCTTTTTTAAAATTACTCCAATTTGACCAATTTCTTATATTTGATTTTTATGGATGGTTAAGGCTTGGTTACATAATAGGATAATGCACTATTGACGCAGGTGGAGGACTGGTTTGAATCCAGCGAAGTAAACCTTTGAACCAGTAAAGGAGGTATTTTGTAAAGAATGCTTCCTTTTTTCATATCTCATAATTTTTAAGCTTTCCAAGCTTAGAGTTGATAGTATAGTTTGTCATTTATTTCGCTTCTGAAAACCAAACTACTCATTATAATTCAAAAAAAAATACCCTGTACAGGATATTTTTTGTCGTTTGTCAGTAAATGACAAACTTTCTCTTGTGAAAAGGGAGTGCTTGAAGTTAAAGATCTCGTTTTTTAAATAAACACTACTTAAATGATAATGAAATCCTTCCATCTAGAAAGACTTACGAATTAATAATGCTTTTTCGATCCGTAATAAATCCCAATGACTGGGGTCTATCCGCTCTTGAAATATTGTCCGAATAGGATTAGTAAAGTGCAATTGTATCCGACAACTGTACGCATTCCACCTATTTTCACAATGAGCTAACTATACGCAGCCGGATATCTTTGATCAGGATTAAGACACCTTCAATCGCAACTTATTAGAATTGAAACAGGTTCAAGCCAACTGATAACCCACAACTCCTTCAATCGCACCTTATTGGAATTGAAATATGCGAATGCGGTATTGGAGGAAAATCCAACATTCCTAAACTCAGATTACTGATTAAAAATTTTAAATATGACCAAACAACTCACACCATCAGATATCCAAAGCATCGCCCAGGCTGGAGAAGGATATAATGCGGAATTTAAGATCCGTGTTCCCAATAAGCTGAACGAGATCAGTGAGGAAATCTGCGCCTTTGCCAATGCCTCAGGTGGGATATTGCTGATCGGAGTGGGTGACGACAATAAAATCCATGGAGCTGAGATTGATAATGGCAAGAGATCAGCTATCCAAAATTCCATCAATGAAATTAGTCCTCATGTTTCTGTTGCCTTATATGCAGTGGAGGTGGAGGAGAAGACAGTTTGGGTGCTTGAAGTGAACACAGGAT
>JBDNIP010000005.1:0-1147 GCA_041688245.1 Algoriphagus sp. | reverse complement strand
TCTTAAGTATTGAATCAGCATGATGGTCTTGGCATCTTTGATCTCTCCATTGCTTATCATTTCCAGCGCTTGTTCGAATGGCATCTCCAGCACTTCGATATTTTCCTCCTCATGATCTACCCCACCGCCTTCACTTACTTTCATGTCTTTTGAATAAGCGGCGATAAAGAAATGAAGTATTTTTGTGACTGATCCAGGAGACATATAGGCCTCAAATACCTTTTTCACGTCTTTTACAGCGTAACCTGTTTCTTCCTCAGTTTCCCTTCGAATATAATCTTCAGCATTGTCCTGATCTAAAAGTCCAGTACATGCTTCGATCATCATGCCTGATTCATGGCATTTAGTATAGGTGGGAAGGCGAAATTGACGGGTTAGAATGACGGATTTCTTCTTCTGATTGTACAAAAGAATGGTTGCTCCGTTTCCCCGATCATAGGCTTCACGGCTTTGTATGATGACTTCACTGTTTTTTGTATCCAAAAGTAATTTTGCGAAGCGTGTACCAATTATCTGAAAGGACTTCGGTTTTGGTGATTTTTACGTCTTTGTTTATGAGGGATAATAAGATTTAACGTATGCAAAAATCCGCACTCGTAGATCTACACCGAATAAAATCCTAGCCAGATTCAGCTTTCTACTATATGGTATCAATTTCCTGACTTGTTTACTTTAAATTTGGATATTGAGATGCTTGTCGCAAACCAGTCATCCGACATCTCTGAAAGTTATTGACCTTTTGAACAAACCTTCGAGGTTAGTTCAGATCACTATCGGGAAACTTCAAAGGTTTGGTGAATACCCACTGAATACTGCCGAGTGCTCACTGAGGACTGCCTAAACTCCCTCAGCATGGTCGATCCATTTCCCGTCCAAACCAAGATAAGCACCCATACAATCGGCAGTCATGCAGGAGTGAACAGGAAGGATTCCAAGCAAGTCTCCGACCTTAACTTTTGCCAATAGCTCATCGGAGGCTTTGATGATCCCATGTTCTTGAGAAATGCTTTTCAAGTAGGAATAATGGTTTGGAATACTCCAGCCATTTTCATTCAATAATACTACCTCTCCAAAGTTTTTGCTCCCGTCTTCATTTATTAATACATCCTTTGCAAAATGTACTCCACCGCCGTGGATCAAGATTTCC
>JBDNIP010000453.1:0-2925 GCA_041688245.1 Algoriphagus sp. | reverse complement strand
GGGGGAAGGGGAGTTTTGGATATTGATTACTTGTAAATATGAAATTGGAAGCACGCGCGATACGCGCGCGCTAGCTGGGCATTGGAAGCGCTTGAATAGAAACTATGAATCAAAAAACTACGCGAAGACAATTCTTCAAAAAAGCATCGCTGGCTAGCTTGGCTACTTTGCCGCTGTCAGCTCTTGCTCAAACAAATTCAGCGGATCAAAGTACCAAACTGAAAGTGATTTGTGTCGGTGGCCACCCAGATGATCCGGAAAGCGGATGTGGAGGCACACTTACAAAGTTTAGTGAAAAAGGCCATGATGTGAAAATCTTGTATCTGACCCGTGGAGAAGGTGGAATTGAAGGGAAATCAGCCAATGAGACTGCAAATATCCGAACCAAAGAAGCGGAAGCTGCTTGTGCGATTCTAAATGTACAGCATTCATTTCTCGGGCAAATTGATGGTAACACGATGGTTAATAATGAGTGGATCATTAAGATGACTGAGTTTATGGAAAACGAAAAACCGGATTTGGTTTTCACGCAGTGGCCTATAGATTCTCATAGAGATCATCAGGCAGCAAGTATGCTGACCATGCAGGCAGGACTGAGAACGAAGAAAAAATTCCAGATTTACTTTTACGAAGTTTGTGCAGGTGAGCAAACTATGACATTTCATCCCACAGATTATGTGGATATTTCGAATGAACAGGAAACAAAACGAAAGGCTTTATTCTGTCATGTAAGTCAAGATCCTGTGGGAATCTATGCCTGCGGACATGAGGCGATGGAGAAGTTTCGTGGGATGGAAGCCGGTGTACAGGCTGCCGAAGCATTTGTCAAACTCAATGGCAAAAACTCCCCTTCCTCAATTCTTTAAATGACCTTTGCTTTCAGACCCAAAAACCCGAATGAAAAAAGTAATCCTCTTATCGCTTTTGTTGATTGTGATTTCGGCAGGCTTTTCCCAAAGTCAATCAAAATCGGATATCAAAAATAAAGTCAACCTATTTAACGGTAAAAACCTCGATGGCTGGTACACTTTTGTGCAAAACCGGGGACGTGACATTGATCCGAAAAATGTCTTCACTGTCCAGGATGGGATGATCCGGATTTCTGGTGAGGAGTGGGGAGGGATCACTTCCGATGGAGAATTTGAGAATTATCGGCTCATCGTTGAGTTCAAATGGGGCGGAAAAACCTTTGCTCCCAGATTGGAAAATGCTCGGGATTCTGGAATTCTCATGCATTCTGTGGGAGAAGATGGTGCGTCAGATGGGATCTGGATGCACTCCATCGAATGTCAGGTGATAGAAGGCGGAACCGGTGATTTTATTGTAGTAGGAGATGGAAGTAAAGAATTCAGCATTACGAGTCCTATCGCCCCGGAAAAGCAGGGCAGTTCTTATATTTTTCAACCTGACGGGGAACTTTCAACTATAAATGGCGGCCGGATCAATTGGTATAGTCGTGATCCAAACTGGAAAGATGTGATTGATTTTCGTGGTTCACAGGATGTGGAGAAACCGCTGGGGGAGTGGAATAAAGTGGAATGTGTAGTTGATGGTGACGAGATCACGATTTTCCTGAATGGAATATTGGTAAATCATGCTTCCAATTTGAAACCAAGTAAAGGTCGTATTCAAATTCAATCTGAAGGCGCGGAGATATTTTTCAGAAAAGTGGAATTGAGACCTTTGGCAAAGAAATAAGACTCAAAAAAAGAAGTGCTAAAAAAGCACAAGAATTTTCCCAGGCACGTGAATTATAAAGTTTGAATCAGCTGATAAAGCTCATCTTTCAATTTGAGACGATGAGATCGGAGCTTATTTAACGTATATTTTGAAGTAGGTTCCGAATTGATTTCTATTCGATAGACTTCGTGATCTAGCTCATCATACTCGTCAAATAATTTTTTGAAATGCGAGTTCTTTTCTTTGAATTCGTGGATTCGGTCTGCGTGCTCTGGAAATTCCTCGATTAGTTGATGTTTTTGTATCATTGGATTTGAAATTTAATTACACGCAATAATAAGATCAATTCAAAACCTTATCCATGACAAAAGTCACTTCAGATATTTAGAGCTGAAAGGTGCGTGACTTCCGTATACTGACAAGTGAATCGTTTCGTTTTAATATTCTCTTGCCTGTTACTTTTGACGGTAATAAATGCCGAGGCCGGGCAAAATTCTGATAGTACAAATTCAAATTTGACAGTTGCGCTGTTGCCATTGATCTATTACACACCTGAGACGAGCTGGGTGTTTGGAGCTAGTATAGTTGCAAATTTCAATTTGGGTCAAAGTAATCAGACTTATGAAAGTCAGGTAGCCGCTGGGCTGGCTTACTCCCTATTTGACCAAGCGTTGAGCTATTCGAGTTGGAGAATCTTTACAGCCGAAAACAAGGATCTATTTTTAGGTGAAATTGGCTGGTATCGCTATGTTTATTTTTTCTATGGAATCGGTAATCAGGTAGAAGAGTCTGATCAAGAAGTGTATGATGCGAGGTATCCAAGACTTCGTTTTTCTTATGCAAGGCAGTTGGACCCAAACTTTTACCTGGGCCTTAGGTATTCATTTGACAATTTTAAAATCACCAAACTGGCAGAGGGAGGTTTATTAGAAAAAGGAAATTTCATCGGCACAGACGGTGGTGTGATCAGTGGCTTGGGACCTTTGCTGATTTATGATTCGCGGGATGATCAGCTTTATCCTACGCGTGGCAACTATCTAGAGAGTAGTTTCCAGCAGTTTGGAAATCACTTAGGTGGGAATTTTATGTATAGTAATTTACTACTAACCTGAGTTCGATTTTAAAATACGACCAATTGGTTTGATTCCACTGGTTGATATTTGATTGCTGGTTTTTTAGCAAAGAAAGAATAGGCGATTAATCCAGCGATGAGATTGGTGACAAAATTGTTAAAGGATCGGTGTC
>JBDNIP010000452.1:0-2231 GCA_041688245.1 Algoriphagus sp. | reverse complement strand
TTCCATCAACACCCAATTATTTGGATCCAAAATGATATCCTCTGGTTCTGAATCTACTTTCAGAGTAAACTCATTATTCTTTTCATTTACAGTAAGCAATTCGATCTGAGTCTTTCCGTCCTTGAATTGGAGGGCAACTTCCAATGGCATTTTGAATAAACTTCCATCGTCTTGAACCTGATTCAAGGTGATTTTAATTTCCTGATCTTTTGCATTGTATTTCCAATTGCCCTCATATAACAAAACACCTGGCTTGTACAGCCATTGTTCAAAAAACTGACTTAAGTCCAGACCCGAAGCTTCTTCCATTTCTCTTTGAAAATCAACCGTACTGGCACTCAGATTTTGATATTTGGCATAATAGGCCTGAATTCCTTTCCAAAAATTACCCGTTCCCATCAGTCCTCTCAGCATATGCAAGGTCCAGCTTCCTTTTTGGTACGTTTGGGAGCTGACCACCTTTTCCATATCGCTGAGATTATCATGGATAATTCTATAGTCAGGATTTTTTTCATGGAAATCAGCCACCCGCTTTTTACTAGCGGCCAAGCCCTCCATAAAATCATCACGTCCATATTCATGTTCGATAAAGAGCAAGGTGAAATAAGTGGCAAAGCCTTCACTTAACCAGACATCATCCCAATCATATTCGGTCACAGAATTACCAAACCATTGATGTGCAATCTCATGGATCACCACATTGCGCCAACGCTCATTCCGATCGCCTACTACGGAATTTTCACTGTAGAAAATGGCGGATGCCGATTCCATCCCACCGCTTACACTGTTGGATTGAATGTTGGCCAATTTCTCATAAGAAAATGGTCCGATGTAATCACTGTAAAACTCCAATACTTTTTTCGTAGGCTCAGCAAAATCATAAAAGCCCTTTTCGCGATCTTGATAGTAGACCCAAGTTTGGATAGATTTATGATTAAACTGATCTACTTCCTGCACTGCAAATTTTGCTACACCGAGCGCATACAACCAAGATGCAATCGGCACAGATTGCTTCCAATGCGTCAGGCGGTTTCCATTTGCCAGGTCTGTTTCCTCAATTTTAAGGCCGTTGGAAACTACCTGATAGTGAACCGGTGCTTCGACTACAAATTCAGAAGTAGCTTTATCGTAAGGATGATCAATTACAGAAAGCCAATTTCTACCCTTATCAGGCCAGTTGTCGCTAAAGAAAGTCCGATCACCGTATTTGTTATCGGCAATCTTAAGACCTGAAGCTGGCACACCAGAATAGTTAATGGTGTATTGTGTTCGTTGATTGGTTTTTGAGGAGGTAGGAAGCTTGATCTTCAACTCATCACCTTCATGGCTGTAGTCCAACTCTTTTCCATCAGAAAGAATCGCGCTCACGGTCATCCCTTTATTTTCTAAGGTTTCGGATGCTTTGACCAAATCTAATCTTAGACTTTCAATTCCATCGCCTAGGTATCGTACATCGATGGTTACTTCACATTTGATTTCATCCGTGGTATCCGAAAGCTCGATTTTGAACTGATAGTTCAGCACATCAATCTTAGGGTTTTTGGGGTAAGTATCGGTAAAAGCAAAGCTGCTGTGAACCATTAATGTGAGTAGCGTGATTAACCAGATTTTCATTGTAGATTTTAAAAAGGTACTGAGAATTTAATTAGTTTTCAACGGAGCTGATTTCGACGGCAGGTCTAAATTCCATTACCCCTTTTTCCTTAATAGTAGCTTCTACATCTTCCAATGTAGATGGGACGAAACCGCTTAGATTTTCCACTCCATTTTCAGTCACCAAAGCCATATCCTCGATTCGGATATAGAGCCGCTCTTCATGCAACCAGATCATTGGGTCAATGGTAAAAACCATTCCGGCTTCTAATGGAATTCCTCGAACTCTGCCTACATCATGAACAGCCATTCCCACAGGATGCTGGAAATGCCCCCGGAATTTCAATCCATCCTGCACGGCTTTCAAATGGCTTTCTTTCACAAAGATTTTACCTTTTAGATATTCTTTCATGTCAGCGGCAGCATTGTCCAGGACTTCATCAGCGGTGACACCGGGTTTGATATACTTGAAAAGTGCATCTCTATAAGCCACAATGAAATTGTACAGCTGCTTCTGTGCTTCGCTGAATTTCCCATTGACAGGCCAAATTCTGGTGACATCGCTGGTATAAAATTCATAGTCTGGCGCATAGTCCATTAGTACCAGATCGCCATCTTGTAGCGCATCTGTTTTATGG
>JBDNIP010000451.1:0-5199 GCA_041688245.1 Algoriphagus sp. | reverse complement strand
TTCTCCTACAGCAGGTTATTTTGGGTTTATTGTTAATTGACTAAGACCATGAAATTTTGTTTCATGGTTTTTTTATGTCCTTTTGGCTCTTATGAATTATCCTGCTAATTAATTCATTTTCATACTAGCATTCGGAATTACAATCATTACTAAATCCATAATCAATCAACAGCATTGGATTTTTAATTTTAATTAGTGAAATAAATACTCTTTTTAGTACGAATACTGTAAATAAATAAAATTTTTGTTGCCAAATTTTTAATAAACCAATTGTATTTCTAATTTCGAGTTAATAGAATTTTAGTGTTTCAGAAAAATATAAGCTGTTTCCTGATTTAAGCAAAGAAAACAAAATAAGCTAGATTCGTCAACTTGTAGGGTGTTGAAATTGGCAGACAAGCCCTCCTGTCTCGGGGGTGAGGAACTTAGCATAAAGCATAATTCATCCGAACTATCGCCTAACCACCTCGTGGAGGTTCGAATCCTTCTCCTACAGCAATTCTGTAAAAGCAGCACTTATGTGCTGCTTTTTTCGTTTCAAATAGATGTGAATTACGTATTTTGTTAAAAATTTCTATGAATGAGTACAACGCCCCAAATAAAAAAACCTAAGTATCCAGTTCGTAAAAAAATAGTGAGGTTTCTCACTATTGTTTTTTTGTCGATCCTGTTTTTAGAGTTTGTGGTTTATTTTGGCTCCAACCTTTTACTTGCCAATTGGACTAGAATTCAAATAAATCAATCCACAAAGGGGATTTATGAAGTTGATTTTAATCGGGTGAATTTTTCACTTATTCGTAGGGGATTATTTCTAGATGGAATCATACTAAAACCAGTGAATGCTGGAGTGGATCAACAGGATCAGGTGCTTTTTGATCTTTACTTGGATCAGCTTGCAATCAAAAGTCTCTGGTATAGTTTCTCCTCTGGGATAGTTTCCATTGGAAAGATTGAGATTGACAATCCGAATCTTAGTATGGAAATGCCTTCCAGGGAGCAATATGATAATGATGCTACCGGTGCATTTGATCCCCAAATAGAGTCTCGAGTAAAAGCTTTAGAAAATGAGATCAAGAAAAGTATTGGTAGATTTAGATTTGCGGGAGTATATATTCATGAAATTGAAATTGTCCATGCAGATCTTTTCTTCTTAAACTTTCTAAGCGATAATTCCCTAAAGGCAGAGAATACAAAATTGATTGTAAAAGATATCAATTGGGCTACTCGACAAGAGTGGAAGACGCCCTTTAATGCAAAAGGATTTGAATTCGAGCTCGAAAATGTCAATTTCCCACTTCCTGACGGAGTACATACAATCTCAGCAATAAGCGTAAGAGTCAGTTCTCTGGGAAATAAAATTGACTTAAGGGGAGTACAGCTTACACCAGATCGAACCAAGGCTAGTAGAGCGTACTATGAGGTCTCGCTCAAAGATCTGAGAGTAGGAAATGTGGATCTTAATAATGCATTTATGACCTCTCAAGTAATGATTGATGAGATCGTACTGACTAATCCAGATTTTAAAGTGGAGCGTAAGGATAGCAAATTGCGTGATAATACCGCCACTGGAGATTTGAATGAATTAATTGATGGAATATTAGAATCCATTGAAGTCAAAGAACTTTCGGTGGTAAAGGGGAGGTTTCTGACTTCAGATTTTAACGATTCGTTAAAAAATAGAATTGAGATCGCTGAATTGAATTTCAACATGATCAAATTTTATTTGGGAAAAAACCAAGCCCAAAAAACCAATCAATTTTTTTATGGGCAAGAGGCGTCGATGGATATTAGAAAGGCAAGTTTATATCTATCGGACGACGTACATGTCATTTATGGGGATCGGGTGAGTTTATCATCATTTAAAGATGAATTACTAGTCGAGAACCTTCGAATCGAACCTAGAGCAGATGCGCTGACTAATTTGGACTTGGGCAACATTATTCGATTGACTTTGCCAAAGCTTTCGCTGAACAGTGCGAACCTGAAACGTTTTTACAATGAAGGTCGATTGGAAATGGATGAACTGATCATCGAGTCTCCAAAAGTGGAATTTACCGAATTGAATGAGCAAGAGAAAAAATCTTTCAAAGAGGGTAAGGCTTCTGAGTTGCTCCAAGGTTATATGGATGCCGTGGTGATCAAGCGAGTTGATTTGAAAAATGGTGAAGTTCAGTTTACAGACGAAGCTGGAATCCGAAGCAATGATATTGGTTTCGAGAGTTTCAGTCTTTTATTGGAAGATGTTCTGATTCAGCCTAACCTGAACTCATCTATTCAGGATATCTTTTTAGCGAATGAAATGGTCTTAAGTCTAGATAAATACCGGCTTAAGCTGCGGGATAATCTACATGAGTTCTTAGCAGGAAAAGTGATTATCGATTCGAAAAAATCTCTTATCGTAATTCAAGATTTCTCCTTGAGACCAGAAAGTCCCGATTCACTTACTGCTGTGCTGGACAACTATAATAAAACTGTGGTCATCAATGTGAAAGTACCTGAATTTCGGATCGAGGGAATAGATTTGAAGGCGGCTTTCTGGGATGAGAAGCTCATGATTAACCAAATACTAGTTCCCGCGCCGATCGTTGAATTAGCTCGGTTTCGGAAGAAAAAGGAGCAGGATAAATCTTTTGATCAATTTGATTCAGCGGGAGAAGTTGGTGATTTGCTAGCTTCTTATTTTTCATATATCAGCATTGATTCGGTCAGCTTTAGTGATGGAAGAGTCCGATATGAGAATTTTTCTGGCAATAGGGATATCGTATTGAGTGAGGATAGCCTTTCCTTAAGCTTAAAGGGATTTTTGATCGAGCGAGGTAAGCTATCAGCCAATGACCGGACTTTTTTCTCAGATGAGATTGACTTGAGTTTGAAAAAATATGCGTTCAGCGTGGCCGGAGGAAGCTATGAGATCGGAACCGATAAGCTCAACTACAATTCAAAATCGCAAACTATTTTTATCGATAACCTTCGGCTTTTCCCCTCAAAGGCTATCCAAAGCAAGATCGAATTTGAAGTCAAATTGCCTCGTGTAGCATTTCAAGGGGTGGATTTGCAATCTTTCCTCTTTGATAACAAGCTTAAATTTAATCAACTCTCCGTAGATGGAAGTCAGATTAATCTGAATGTCATCCGTGGATTTGAGTCATCCGAGAAGAAGCGGAACAAGAATTTGAAGACTGGGAACGACTTGCCAAAATCGATTGAAGAGATTAGCATTCAGCGAATAGATGCGTTGAATTCTCAGCTGGCCATTAACTATGTGGTCGGAGAAAATGATGTCCAATCTATCAAAACCAATTTTGATCTTGGTGTAAGTGGATTATTTCTTGACTCTTCAATGACTACAAGGGAAAATTTCACTGGATTATTCGAGGATATTACTTTGAAATTGGAAGATTTTTCCTTCGCACTCCCAGATAGTATACATAACGTGAAGTTTTCATCATTGCTTGTAAATAACAAAGCAGAAGAGACCATATTTTCAGATTTTCAGATTATTCCAACCAATACAACCGGATATCCTGGTATCCCGATCCTATCGGCGAAAGTTGCTGAGCTCGGAATCAAGCACAATAGCTTGAGGCAAATTGAATCCACAGGAGTTTTTGATATTTCACAGCTGCGGCTAAAGGATCCGGTTATCGATCTTTATTTGGATCGAATTGAAAAAACGGCTCCGGATAAGGACCCTAGCGTGAGAAAAGAGGGCGAACTTGTTTCTTCAATTATCCTGAGAGATATTCTAATTCAGCAAGGTCAAATCAAAGCTCACACAAAGGATTCTGACAAAATGCCGAGGCTGGCTTTCAATAATATTGACTTTGGTATGAAAGGACTAGATCTCAATTTGATGAATTCTGATCAGGAGATCAGACCTCAGTTTTTACTAGAAAAAGATCTGAGTCTTTCGTTTGCCAATTATATCTTATATACTGATGACAGCTTGAATAAACTGGAAGTCGGGAGAATTAGATTTCTGGAAAATAACCTATTTTTAGAAGAAGTTAGTTTTGGAACTACAGTAGGGAGGTATAACTACTTCAAAAAGTTGGGCTATCAATCAGATGCAATTGATGGAACCGTGAAGCGGATTTCAATATTGGATATAGATTTTGACACCTATTTCAATTTGCAGGTACTAAAGGCAAGAAAAGTTTCCTTAGATGGGATGCAGTTAGATGTCTTTCGGGATAAGCGGCTATCTAGACGTGAAGGAATCATAAAGCCTATGCCACAGGAGTTGATGAAAAATTCGCCTTTTGATATGTTGGTGGATTCGGTGACTGCTACCAACGTGTTTATTCGATATCAGGAATTCGCTGCAAGAGCGATGATACCGGGATCTATCCGATTTGAGGAGTTGAATCTAAGTATGGCACCTTTCGCACTTTCCAAAAAAGGCAATACCTATCCTTTGGAAAAAATGTATTTGAAGGCTCAGTCAAAGCTTATGGGCGAAGGACTTATAGAACTGAATTCTACTTTGTTTTTTGACGCCCCATATCCGATGGATATGAATGTGGCTATTGGAGAATTTGACTTGAGAAGGATAAATAGTATGGTTTCCAATGGGGTATTCGTCGAGATAGTTTGTGGAAAAGTTACTGATGGGAAGTGGGATTTTAAGATGAATGAAGATGAGGCTTGGGGCAAAATGAATTTAAATTATAGTGACCTGAAGATTCAATTGTTGGATACCGTAAGTATGCGCTCTGGAAAAGGAAAATTAGGACTATTGACTTTTGCGGCAAATACACTTATCAAGAATAGTAACCCTCGGAAACTTTTTAACAATCGGATTACTTCAACTATCTATTTTGAGCGAGATAAGGCCAAGTTTATTTTTTGTGGATGGTGGAGAGCTACATTTAGTGGATTGCAAGGAAGTGTGGGTCTTGGACAACCTAAGATCCCTAAACGAAAAAAAGATAAAGAGGAGTAGGGCTGAAAAGTATAGGACAGAATTTTTATGAACCGCATAGTGCACAATAGTCACAAAGCTTAAGTGACAATTCTGAAAGAGTGAAATTGAAAGATTCAAACAGATTAAAACTCACAGATACGGATTCAAAAAATTTAGAATTACAAAGTAACTTAAAAGCCATTGGCTTATTAGCTTACCGAACTTTGCCAACAGCTTACGACAGTTGGGAAAGTGATGCAAATGAAAATTTGAATAGGCTCGTCAGGCAGTAT
>JBDNIP010000450.1:0-3927 GCA_041688245.1 Algoriphagus sp. | reverse complement strand
CGGATCTCTGGTTTTTTTAGCCCCAAAATTCAAAGACAAATATTTCAAACTTGTGCTTGTATTCGCTGGTTCTTACCTGTTTGCGATCACCGTGTTGCATTTGCTGCCTGAGTTATTCTCCAGCGGATTTGATAGTGGGAAGATGGGACTATTCATCCTGATTGGCTTTTTGCTTCAGCAAATCTTGGAATTCCTCTCCAGCGGAATCGAGCATGGGCATATCCACCACCACCACGGGGAAAGCAAAAGCGGAGTCATTACCGTGATGCTGGGCTTATTTATTCATGCCTTTCTGGAGGGGACTTTGCTCTCTCACGACAACTTAATCGATGCAGAATCTGTCGCACATGTGCATGGCAGTAAATCTGTCTTGATCGGGATTGTAATGCATAAAGGTCCGGCAGCATTTGCACTGGCAGCAGTTTTGAGCAGCTCGCTGTCTAAACAGTGGACCCTAATTTTATTGACCATATTCGCTTTGGCTTCACCTATGGGAATGTGGGCTATTTCATTTTTTTTTGAAAATGGTATTCTGCAAAAAGAAGGAATCGGGATGCTTTATGGGCTGGTCGTTGGCGGCTTTCTCCATATTTCCACTACCATATTTTTCGAAAGTAGTCCACATCATACCTTTCATTGGAATAAGTTATTGGTCAGTTTTTTTGCAGCTGGGTTAGCGATCGCTTCGGAGTATTTTATTTAAAAATTATTCTGAAGGTCTTGAAAAAATTCGAACTGTTTAACAGCGAAAAATTCGCAAATTTTCACAGATTTAATTTCAGTTACTGATGGATCTGCAAAAATCCATACCGTAATCGGTGCATAACTGTAAAAGCGAAAGAAATAATTTTAACTGATTTGATTCTCCACTTTCTTTTAAATCTTCGGGAAAAAAGAAATCAGAAATTAGACCAAAGACCAGGTTTGACTTTTTCAAACAAGCCATTTCCACCAAAGTTAATTGAGGGTAATTCGTGACTTACCAAATTTTTTTGATTAATTCGTGGAGGATTAATCTATTCTTTTCTAAATCTCTTACCAAGTTAATTTACCTCACCCCTTTATTAAAATTCTTGATCCGATTATGTCCAAATCTAAAATGCAACAGTACTGGAATAAAAATCTAAAAACCCTGTTTTACCTGTTGGTAGTCTGGTTTGTAGTTTCCTTTGGTTTTGGGATAATTGGTGTCGATTATTTAAATCAATTTAATTTAGGCGGATTTAAACTCGGATTTTGGTTTGCACAGCAAGGCTCAATTTTCACTTTTGTAATCTTGATTTTTATCTATGTAGCCCGGATGAACAAGCTGGATAAGGAATTTGATGTCAACGAGGATTAACCAAAAAAATCAATCAACCCAATGGATATTTTAACCTGGACTTACATTCTCGTAGGTTTATCATTTGCATTATATATCGGTATAGCCATCATCACCAGAGCTAGCTCCACCAAAGAATTTTATACCGCTGGTGGCGGAGTATCTCCTCTTGCCAACGGCATGGCAACTGCTGCCGATTGGATGTCTGCTGCCTCATTTATCTCCATGGCAGGAGTAATTTCCTTTTCAGGCTATGACGGTTCTGTTTACTTAATGGGCTGGACAGGAGGCTATGTGCTTTTGGCGCTTTTGCTCGCTCCTTACCTTCGGAAATTTGGAAAGTTCACCGTTCCTGACTTCGTCGGAGATCGTTATTATTCCAATAAAGCGCGAGTGGTCGCCGTCATCTGTGCGCTGTTTATCTCATTTACCTATGTTGCAGGACAGATGCGTGGTGTAGGAATTGTATTCTCGAGATACCTAGAAGTACCCATCGAATGGGGCGTTGTCATCGGGATGTGTATTGTATTTTTTTACGCAGTTTTGGGTGGGATGAAAGGGATTACGTATACCCAAGTCGCTCAGTTCTGTGTCCTGATTTTTGCCTTTATGGTTCCGGCAATATTCGTTTCCATACAGTTGACAGGGAATCCAATTCCTCAATTAGGGCTAGGAAGTACAGTTTCTGATGGCACTTACTTGCTGGACAAATTAGATGGCGTACTGACTGAGCTCGGCTTTGAGGCCTATACGTCAGGAAGAAAAGGGATGGTAGATATTTTTATGATCACCCTGGCTTTGATGGTGGGAACGGCTGGATTACCCCACGTGATTGTTCGATTTTTCACCGTACCGAGAGTCAAAGATGCCCGCTTATCTGCAGGCTATGCACTGGTTTTTATTTCTATCCTTTACACCACCGCTCCTGCGGTAGCAGCATTTGGGATATACAATGCGATCGATACAGTCAGTGAGAAAAAAATCGAGAGTCTGCCGATATGGGTCCATACTTGGGAAAAGACTAACCTCATTCAGGTTGATGATAAAAATGGTGACGGACTCGTGCAGTATGTCGCAGATAAAAACAAAAATGAATTTACCATCGATAAGGATATCATGGTTCTTGCATCACCTGAAATTGCCAATCTTCCCAATTGGGTGGTTGGCTTGGTGGCGGCAGGTGCAATGGCGGCAGCACTTTCCACAGCGGCAGGATTGCTTTTGGTGATTTCCACCTCTGTTTCACGGGACCTTTTCAGAACTTTCAGACCAAACATGTCTGAGAAGAAAGCGCTTCGAGTTGCACGGTTAGCTGCTGCCGGTGCGGTAGTAATTGCCGGGTATTTTGGAATCAATCCTCCTGGATTTGTGGCCGAGGTCGTAGCATTTGCCTTTGGACTCGCGGCAGCTTCTTTCTTTCCTGTAATTATAATGGGGATTTTCTCTAGCCGAATCAATAAAGAAGGCGCAATAGCAGGAATGGTTTTGGGTCTGGTATTCACGTTGAGTTATATAATTTTCTTCAAGTTCATCAGTCCCGAACTGAACTCAAAAGCGTATTGGTGGTTTGGTATTTCTCCTGAAGGAATAGGCTCGATTGGGATGTTTCTGAATTTCTTTATCTGTATTGTAATCTCCAGATTTACTCCTGCACCTCCAAAAGAGGTACAGGATATGATTCAAGAAATTCGGATTCCCAGAGGATCCGGCGATGCCCAAGCCCATTAAAATATTTAATACCTTAACGTAAAATCTATTAGCATCATGAGCGATCGAATTCATACACTGAGCGGGTATCTCTACGAATACCAAAAAAGCATAGCCCAACCGGAAGAGTTTTGGGCAAAAATAGCCGATTCGTTTCACTGGCGAAAACGCTGGAAAAGTGTCTTGCAGTGGAATTTCAAAGATCCGGACGTGAAGTGGTTTGTAGATGCAAAACTGAATATCACTGAAAATATTTTTGAGCGGAACCTCTACACCATCGGCGATCGACCGGCGATCATTTGGGAAGCAAATGATCCAAATGAAGCTGGGAGAACCCTAACTTACCGAGAACTTTTTCATGAAGTAAATCGCTTTGCGAATGCACTGAAATCCAAAGGTATTGGTAAAGGTGACAGAGTCATCATCTACATGCCTATGGTTCCGGAGGCAGCAATTGCCATGTTGGCCTGTGCCCGAATCGGAGCGATTCATTCGGTAGTATTTGCAGGGTTTTCCAGTAACGCATTGGCCGATCGTATCACTGACTGCGGAGCAAAAGCGATCTTAACCTCGGATGGAAACTTTCGTGGAAACAAGAAAATTGATGTAAAATCGCTAGTTGACAAAGCCTTAGAAAAGAGTTCCGTTGAAACTGTGATTGTATACCAACGGACCAATCAGGAGGTAATCATGAAATCCGGACGGGACTATTGGTGGCATGAGGTAATTGCCAGTGAGTCTGATCAAAATGTAGCAGAAGAAATGGACAGCGAAGATATGCTTTTCATCCTCTATACTTCAGGTTCTACCGGCAAGCCAAAAGGAGTAGTCCACACTACTGGCGGCTATATGGTTTACACCAAGTATTCCTTCGAGAATGTGTTTCAATATTCACCAGG
>JBDNIP010000449.1:0-4900 GCA_041688245.1 Algoriphagus sp. | reverse complement strand
CTAATCGGATGGAATTTATTTTACCACTTTTGGGTAGATTTCACCCGCTATTAGTCCATTTACCAATTGGAATTCCGCTTTTTGGGATTTTATTGGTCTTTATTCTCCAAGGCCAAATCTGCATTTTTACCAAGTATTCGAATCGCATACTTAGTGGGGCTCATAGTTGGACTGATGTCAGCAATTTCTGGTTTTCTACTATATCAAAATGATGGTTACACTTGGGAGACTGTCCAAATCCATTTGATCTTGGGCTGGAGCACCGTTGCCGCTTCGGCTTTGTTTTATTTTCAATTTCGACAAAAGACAGCCATCACCCAAAGCCTAAAAATTCAAAGTGGCGTAGTTTTCTTGCTCTTAATGCGTACGGGACATCACGTCCGGCAAGGGTTATCTATTTGAAGTTTTTCCTCCCAGTTTACAGAGTTTTTTAGGGATCGAAATCGAAGTCTCCAAACCACTAGAATTGCCAGCTGAAAACTGGGAAGAAATCATATTCTACGAGGGAGCAATCCAGCCTATTCTTAATCATAACTGTAACTCCTGTCACAATCCTAAAAAACTGAAAGGAGAGTTTGATTTAACTTCGGTAAAAGGACTATTAGCCGAAGGCGAAAATGGGGAAATTATAATCCATGGAAATCTTGGGGAAAGCACCCTACTCTATCGATTGATCATACAAAAAGAGGATGAAGAGCATACGCTCCCAAAGGGAAAACGCCAACTTAGAAAAGCTGAGATCGAATTGATCAAAGCTTGGATTGAAAGTGTCGCCTTAATGGATCGACGATTAGGAGCTTCGAAAATTTTAACAAGCTTGATTTCTCGATTATTTGTCCAGGATAAAATTTCTTTTTACCCAGAAACAACACTCAAAGCGATCCATACCGATACGCTTTCTAAACTTCGAGAAAAGGGTTTTTTCATTGAAAACATCTGATTAGACAATCCCCCACTTCGAGTAAGCTGCATCAACTTCTCTGCCTTTGGGAATAAAGACTGGAAATTACTCAAGGGAGTATCCAATCACATTGCATACTTGGATTTGGGAGAGACGAGGGTAACCCAAGCAATTCTTGATGCGCTGGGAGGTATTCAGAATATTAGTGTGTCGAAGCTTAATGGACTTTCTATAACAGGAGAAAGCCTTAATTCACTGGCAGTTAGTTTAGGGAATTTAAAACTAATGGATAGACACCCTTCACTTGAAAAAGTTTATGTACTTAAAAACCCCGGTATCCAATCAGGAAAGAGTTGATTTCTCCTTTTAATTGGAAACTGGGGATTTTTTTATTGCCAAAGCTAGCTTCAGATACTATTGTCTATTAAGCGATTTTAGAAGCAAACTCTGCCGGATCAAATCCCAAAGTAATCGAACCATCCGAGTAAACGATCACTGGTCGTTTGATCATGCTTGAGTTCTCAATTAGGATAGGAATCGCACTATTTTGATTTTCCAAGGCCACTTTTTGGGCGTCAGACATTTTTCTAAACGTAGTCCCCTGCTTATTAACCAGCTTGTTCAACTCTGTTTTTTCTAAAAACCCTTGCAACAATTCAGTGGTTGGTTTTTGCTTTTTGTAGTCGATAAACTCAAAATCGACTCCCTTTTCCTGAAGGAAGTCAAATGCTTTCTTCATCGTGTTACAGTTCTTGATTCCATATACTTTTACTGACATAGTTTCTCTTATCCTAGAACCTCCTTTATACTTTCCTCGTGCGCGCTCAGAACCTGTTCGATTATTTCATCTGTCAAGGCGACCGAAAGAAACAAACTCTCAAACTGGCTTGGTCCCAAATACACCCCTCTTCTAAGCATAGCCTGAAAATATTTTCCAAATAAAACTGTATCACAAGTTTTTGCAGACTCTAAATCCGTAACATTTCCCGAAGTGAAAAACAAAGAGTACATACTTCCTATTTGATTGATCGTCAGCTCAGCTCCCAGCTTTTGATTCACAGCTGACAAGCCGCTCGCTAGTTGCATCCCAATACCATTGAGCTGGGAATAGACTGCTGGATTATCATTCAAGTAATTAAGCATCACCAACCCTGCTGCCATTGCTATTGGATTTCCAGAGAGGGTTCCTCCCTGATAAACAGGGCCAACTGGAGACACGAAGTCCATGATTTCTCTTTTACCGCCATAAGCACCTACCGGCAGTCCTCCTCCGATAATTTTACCTAATGTGGTCATATCAGGAGTCACGCCGAATAGCTCTTGAGCCCCGCCTTTTGCCAGACGGAATCCAGTCATCACTTCGTCAAAGATCAAAATGATTCCCTCGCGGGTACAGATATCTCTCAAGCCTTGTAGGTAAACAGGCATAGGCAGGCAAAGCCCCATATTGCCTGGAACAGGCTCTAGGATCAAAGCTGCAATCTCTCCTTTGTTAGCCGCTACTAATTTCTCGATCGCTTCCAGATTATTGTAAGGAGCTAAAAGAGTATCTTTTGCTGTTCCTTTTGTGACCCCCGGTGAATCAGGATTTCCCATGGTCATTGCTCCAGATCCTGCTGCGATCAAGAATGAATCACCATGTCCATGATAGTGACCTTCCATTTTAATGAACTTATCACGGCCTGTAAATCCCCGAGCAACACGAATGGCGGACATGGTAGCTTCTGTACCCGAATTGACCATTCGAACCTTCTCCACTGAAGGTACCATCGAGGCAATGAGTTCTGCTATTTCTACTTCTCGAGCAGTTGGCGCTCCAAATGAAGTACCATTTTCCAGTGCTTTGATCACCGCCTCCCGAATCATCGGGTGATTGTGGCCTAGGATCATTGGTCCCCAACTGTTGATTAATTCGATGTACGCATTATCATCTTCATCGTATATAAAAGCCCCATTGGCTCTTTTGATAAATATTGGATCTCCGCCTACCGCACGAAATGCACGTACCGGAGAATTCACTCCACCGGGAATGAAATTTTGAGCGTAGGCAAAAAGCCGCTTGCTTTCAGATCTATTCATGGATTAATTTAATGTTTTCAATTTTCCTTCTTCAAACTTGAAAACAGGAACATATTGGTTATTGTTACTTTTTTGGAAATTAAATCCCCAAGTAAGCTGTCCTTTTTGGTACGGACTCTGATTAAGATTTCTTCTCAGGTCAAATCCTTTTGTGGAAGACATATTAGATGCTAGCCAACTAACCAATTCAAATCCTAAGTAATGGTTCATGCTTGGATTGATTTTGTAAGTCTCGTAAAAGTCTTTTTTGAATTTGGCGGTAGGCTCTGAATCAAAATTAACAGCATTATTTCCAATGAAATAGAAATTAGGGAACTCCAACATTTCATAATTGGCAAAATTGAAAGTAAGCCAAGAATCAAGAACTAGCGTGGGAATTGAAGTCGATACTGATTCAAAAAGACCAAAAGTCGGCTGCGCAATGGTAGGATCATCCGTAAGCAAAATGATTTGATCGGTCTTCAATGAGAAGGAAAGATTTCCAGTTCGGATTCCAAGACCTTGCAAAAATTGAGAAACATTACGACTGTTGACCACCTTACTCTCCACTATTTGAAAGCCAGCTTTAGGTAATTCTTGAATCAAGATTGCTGCAAGTTGTTCATCTCGTGAGCTACCCGAATATCCAATAGCCACTCGAGTACCCCATTCCTGGATTTTCAGCCCTTTAATAATTCCTTGGGCAAGCGAAGTGACCGCTGGACGGAATAAGTAACTGTAATTAGATTCCTCAAATCGCTCCCCAAGATTTGAGAGGGGATGAATAAATGGAATTTTTATTTGCTCTGCAAACATACTGACCATATCGCTTTCTTCTGGATAGATCGGGCCAATAATCACATCTGCTTTCCCAACCACCGGATCTGCTAGCAGTCGATCAAGTTGGGCTAAATCACGCTGGGAATTAAAGGTATTCACGTTGATTTTAACCCCTTGATTCGCTAATTTCTTACGAGCAAATTCGATCCCCTGATATAATTCAAAAACAAAGTCTGAACTGGAAATAGAATCATTTGATCCATTAGTAAATGGTAAAATCACTGCAATATCCAAGACATCATTTACAACCTTATTCTGACTCGACTGTCCCAGTCCTTTGAGTTCATAATACGCTGCACGTTCAGTTGCTGAGAGAATGGTCTTCCCTTCGAGGACTACCTTCATTGCGGCGGTATAACCGGGATTTGATTTGAATTCCTGAAGGTTTGTAACCATAAAATCCGGGCTTTCAGTTCTCAAGTATTCATAGCTGACATTCGCAGCAAGCGTTTTCAACTCTTCACGATCAATCATTTTTATTACTCGAAGTGCCTCTGCTTTTTGATTGTTTTGAAAATACGCCAGAGCGAGCAAGTACTTTGCCTCTTCAGACTTACTCCAAGAATTCAATGTAATCGGCTGCAATGTTGAAATCGCCTGCCCCGCCTGCTTTGCCGCTATCGCTGATTCCCCAAGGTGTAATCGAGCATACTTGGCAAGATTTCCGTAGCGATTCTCATCTGTAAATTGTTTAAAAAGCTGCATTGCTTCCAAATAATTTTTCGCAGAAAGCTCTGATTTTGCACGCTGATAATCTGCTGGAATTGGACTTTGTGCCTTGACGAGACTAAAAACAAAAATCAAGGGAATTAAAAAACACAGTTTTCTCATGGACTTGGAATAAAAAGGCGGTTCAGAAGCACAAATTTAATCCATATTTTTCAAACCCAAAGTTCAGACCGAAATGGATTCAGAATTTGACTTGACGAAAAAACCCGAAAATCTCTTTCCAGGTTTATGAATAAAATTCTATCCTACCCTCGAGATTTTTAGAACCTCAAAGGAAAACCCGAAATCCAATTACTCCCACTCAATCGTAGCAGGTGGCTTAGATGAAATATCATAAACAACTCGATTCACTCCTTTTACTCGATTGATTAT
>JBDNIP010000448.1:0-5915 GCA_041688245.1 Algoriphagus sp. | reverse complement strand
TGTCAGTCCTGCTGAAAAAATGACAGACTCTCCCTTATCAATATCAAATTCAAAATAGCCGGGAACGTAAAGATCCTCTTGATAATCATATCCCCTCTCGCGCTCGATGATGTACTCGACATTGTAATACCAATTTGGCGCAGGTACAAATTCGGCATTTTTCGAAATCTGAAGATAGAGCGGATCGTATTGAGGATACAAGTGGAACGAAGCTCCGTTTGGCACTTTCCTGAACTTCTGATTGATATCAGTATTGGCTTTCATCAAATCGTGGTATCCTCTGAATGCCAAGAAGGGTGAAATTCGGATTTTAGTAGGAGAGTGGGCTTCCAATAAAGTGTAGCGAATCATCACTCGATCTCTATTAGTATCCAGAATCAATTCTTTTTGAAGTAATACTCCGCCTACTCGATAAGTAAGTTTTGGTATTGGTTCCGAATCAAAATCCTCTAAATATTTATGTCCTCTGGGAGAATAATTCCCCGGGAATTTACTTATCCCAAGATTAAAACTTGCACCATGCTGGATTACAGTTTCATGGACTGTAGATAGCATGACGTGATTCTGAGAATCAATTTGCGGCTGGGGCACTACCAACAGACCATGATATTTACGGGTGTTGCAACCAATAATGGTAGTACTTGTATAAGTACCTGCTTGGTTAGACCTAATTATTTCCCTGTCGAGAGAATAATTTAAGTTCACCAATTGCTTTTTATCGAAATGGATATAACTCATAGTAGAAATGTTCTAAAGAGTTAAAAATAGAGCTTTGCTGCGACAAGAAAAATGAAAAGACAAAGAATTAAGGTCACGTTATGATAACCTTGTCTTTTTTTAGGAATGAGTTGCCTCATTTTGAATTTCTTCGAAATTTTTTAGTGATTCTTCAAATTTCAGAAGGTAATTTCTTGCCTGTTTTACGTTGGTTAGTTTCACAGCTGGAAACTTCGGTGAGGTTTTAAATAATGTAAACATCTGAAATTGGTTTAGTTTTTTCATTCGATCAAATGCTGTGCCAAATGGCTATAGTTAAAAGAAAAGCCCCTCATATTGAGGGGCTTGGGGTGAAAGACCGGGTTTGAACCGGCGACCTCCGGATCCACAAACCGGCGCTCTAACCAACTGAGCTACAATCACCATTTTAATTTCGCTTCAGGATGTTTCCCCTGTAACGACCGCAAAAGTAGTGATTAACCTTTTTTGCTACAAGCAAGGATTTAACTTTTTATTAAAAAATTAATTCGATGCCTCTTTTGACTTTGGTTAGATTATCCGTCATGATAACTTAAATGGTTAGAAGCGATCGGGTTAGTTACTCTAGATTTCAAAGAATACCCATCAAAAGGTGACCAATTACACCCTGCTGACGTATTTTCTATACATACGCTACATTGGGAATTTAAACTGGCTGACACTAGCTCAGCAAAATCCTCTTCTAGGATGAGTTTCTCCTTCTTCGATTCGGAAGAATTTTGAAATTTTTCAATACAGTTTTTCAAACTGAGTTTTCCTACATGGTAAAAGTATTATATCACAATCAAATCACATTGATACAGCTGGGCATCAGTAGTAGTCTTTATGTAGATATGAGCTTTGTTTTTTAATGTGTGTGGCGCATGATCGGTAGCAGTCACATCAATTTTATCATCTAAAACTACCTGAAATACTGCATGTCGATCTTCAGAAGTTTCATGGCGGGATTCTATTTGATCAATTTGCCTTTTTCTGCTTAATCCTATTCCGAAAACCACGTACAATGGATTCAAGCCTCGGCGATGATGTTTTTGTTCCAAAGGAATAGCATTTTGTCAAAGAGTTCGATCTATTTTCCAGTACTGATTTTTAGGATATGCAATCGGGTTTCGTATTTCTTTGCCATTGCGACAGCACGATATGAGGTATTGTAACGTGCTTCAACGGAGCGAATTTTTGAATGATAGCTCACTGGATAGAAATCTCCATGTTACGCTTCGATTTCAGCGAGATTTGTGGCGATGATGTAATCATTTTGCGATGGATCTATATAAATGCTTTGCATCCTCTGATGATTCCTTCTCGAGATTCAGTATCGTCTACGACCATATTTCCGTTGGAAGAACATTAGGAAACTTTCAATCCAGATATATTTTCAAAATCAACTTTGAGTATTTCTTCCAAGTTGCTGTATGTCGCTCGAAAGGAGAAATAATTTACTCATTAAACCTCAGCGGCTCGGTTGTATTTGTCTTTTAAAAGTGGCAAAGTCACTGCTTGAATTCACTGCGTTCGGCATTTTCATATAAGAGGTAGTGCCACCTGCCGTACCATCTTTTGCTTCGGTGTAGATTTCGCCTTTGTAAGCCAATTCGGGCTCTCGAAAATTCACCTGATCATAAACGATTCCAGGAAAAGATGCTTTCCGCTCCTGTCTATATGAAAATCAGCTTTCTCATTTGAAAGGTTTGAGCCTCTTTTGCTGATCCTTCCTGCTTCGATCAATACATCGCTCAGACTTATTCGACCTTCATTGCCTATATTTGCACCAGTGATTAAAATATTTTTGATTTTTTCACTGGTTAACCATATTTACTACCTTAATCAAATATAACGAATCATGTCCGATGAAACCCCAACTTTTGACGTTTTTAAACTAAATCGTCAGCTTTTGGAAGCAGTAGCTGTGGCAGGTTATATCACACCGACGCCCATTCAGCTAAAAGCTATTCCTCTGGCTTTAGCAGGCCACGATGTATTGGGGATTGCTCAAACAGGAACAGGAAAAACAGCTGCCTATATTTTGCCATTGCTCATGAAAGTGAAATATGCCCAAGGGATGCACCCTAAAGCGCTGATTTTAGCTCCTACCAGAGAACTGGCGATGCAAATCGAGGAAGTTGCCATTCAGATGGCAGAGAATACCGACTTGCGGATAGTTTGCTTGTATGGCGGGCTGGGACCAAAGACACAGATCGAATTGATCGAAGCTGGAGTGGATATAATTATCTCCACTACAGGTCGTTTTTTGGATCTCTATAAAAAGGGAAAAATCTTCACCAAGGAGATTAAAACAATGATTTTGGACGAGGCTGATAAAATGATGGATATGGGTTTCATGCCTCAGATCCGATCAGTTTTAGAGATCATTCCTGTAAAGCGCCAAAATTTACTCTTTTCGGCCACATTTAGTGATCGAGTTGAAAAATTGGCTGCGGAGTTTTTGGAATTTCCTGAGCGAGTAGAAGTTACTCCTTCTGCGACCACCGCCGAGACTATTGCTCAAACGAAATACTTGGTCCCAAATATAAGAACCAAGATTAATTTGCTTGGTGAGCTACTCAAGCAGGAGGATATTATCAGGGCGATCATCTTTACACGATCACGAAAAAATGCAGAAGAGGTCTATGGCTTTATAAAAAATCGAGTCGAAGGAGAAGTACGTGTGATTCATGCCAATAAAGGACAAAACACAAGAATCAACTCTATCGATGATTTCAAATCTGGTGACGTTCGCCTCCTTGTCGCCACTGATGTGGCTTCTAGAGGATTGGACGTGACTTTAGTTTCGCATGTGATCAATTTTGATGTGCCACTGATTTATGAGGACTATGTGCATCGAATTGGGCGTACTGGCAGAGCCGCACATGAGGGGAAAGCCATCACTTTCATCAATCCTGCTGAGGCCTATCATTTCCAGCGTATTGAAGAATTGATCCGCATGGATGTGGCAGAGCTTGAAATCCCAACTCAAGTAGATGTGCCAGAAACACCTTTTGCAGAGCGTCAAGCTTATGCTCGTGAGCTTGATCACTTGATGCAGCGTGATAATCCTGACTACAAAGGAGCTTTCCACGACAAAAAAGACCACAAAAAGCCAAACAAGTTCAAAGAAAAGGAGAAAGAAGAAAAGAAACGTGGCAATAAAAACTCCAAAGCCAAAACCAATCGGAATCAGCTGAAGACTAAGCATCAGAAGAATAAAGGCAAGTAATTGTCTAACAAACGGTTCGAACAGTCATCGTAAATACTTCGTATTAAGAATTCAAATCCTAGATTGGTTTGAATCTGCTTTTTCAGGAAAAAACCACAATCTGATCCAAATAGGTAAATAAAAAAGGGCTTCATTTATGAAGCCCTTTTTTATTCTTATCTTTCTGTTCTGGTATTCGTACCGTCAACTGGTGTTCGCCTATCGCGATTTGCCAGGTCCCAAGTTGTATGAAAAACGAGTTTAGCTCTTTTCTCCATCAATGGGAATTCGATCTTATCTACTGTGTCAGTGACTTGGTGATAGTCGTCATGCACTCCATTGAAGAAGAATATCACAGGGACACCATGCTTGGCAAAGTTGTAATGATCTGACCTGTAATAGAATCTATTTGGATCATCTGCCGCATCATAGCGATAATCCAAGATCAAGTCTGTATAAGTGATATTATTGTACTCGTTGATCTTCTTTAGCTGCGAAGAAAGCATCTCAGAACCGATCACATAGATGTAATCTTTGTTTTCAGCATCTTGATATTCATAGTCGATTCTCCCAACCATGTCAATATTGATATTATTTACAGTGTTTGCCATTGGGAAAATAGGATGATCTCCATAATACTCTGAGCCCAAAAGCCCCTTTTCCTCACCCGTCACATTTAGAAATAAAATTGATCTTCGAGGTCTGTAACCTTCTTTTGTAGCTATGGCAAAAGCTTGAGCGATCTCCATCACGGAAACTGTGCCTGATCCATCATCGTCTGCTCCGTTAAATACTTCTCCTGTACTACTCACGCCTACATGGTCATAGTGAGAAGAAATTACCAAAACTTCCTCTTTCAAATCAGTTCCCTCTAGATAACCCATCACGTTGGAACTTTCAACTGGTGCTATATTTTTCACCACCTGGAAAGCTGCCTTTTGTGATTTGATAGATTCTGGATTGGTCTTCGCCGCCTCTTTCAAAATCGCTGTAGGCTGACCGAATAACTCAGCCATTTTATCAGAGCTTACCATAAACGTAGGTCGTTGATCAGCTTCCTTTGCGAAGCCAATTCTGCCTTTTCCCGCAAGTGTCTTATAGCGATTAGCTACTCGGTCAAAGTTTGCCTGACCTTCCATAGTTACCATCACAACTCCTGCTGCCCCGGCATCCATTACTTTTTTGATCAAATCATTACTTCTGACACCGACTGCCCAGATGCCTACGAGCTTATCTTTTACCGGTACTTTCGCTAAATTCTCATCCGTAACAAGTCCCAAGAATACTAAACCGGTCTTCATTGATTTAGTCATATTACCATCTCCCGAAAAGACAAAATCCTCGTTCATCACGAGTTTGTTTTTCCCTATTTTAAGGTCAACTTTGTTAAAAGAAACGCTTACTAATGGCACCTGTTGGAAATAACTTCCATCAGCAGGTCCCGTCAACCCATTTTTTTTATAAAAATCAGCTAAATACTGTGCGGCTACTTTTTGCTCTTCAGATCCGGTATCTCTACCCCTCATTTCATCTGAAGCTAAGTAAGTGAGGTACTCAGTAAGATCACTTGCTGTAATGGTATTTGCGTATTTTATCTGAATGGGATCTTGAGCGAATGCACTAAATGACAAGCTCAATGCCAGTGTCCCTGTTAATAACAGTCCTTTTTTCATTGATTTTTTTGTTTCAGGCACAAAACTAGATAAAAATTTTACTCATCTATAAACCGTTTATAAAGTATGCGTGTTAGAGGGTTAAAATTTTAAGCGTCACGAAAGTAAATACTTAGTGAATCACTTACCTTTGCGGACTGAAAACGAGTAAATTTTAACTCTAAATACTTCATTATTTCTTAAGTTATTTATGCAGATCAATCTTTCTAACGCTGTGTAATTTGAGAGCAGGCACAATGGCCCGACTGAAGCGGAAATCGAAGCGCTGTTGGATAAAAACGGAGCCTCATCTT
>JBDNIP010000447.1:0-8898 GCA_041688245.1 Algoriphagus sp. | reverse complement strand
TGGTATTGCTCTTGGGTTTGCGGTTGTGGGGGGTTGGCGGAGACGCTTGGAGATCCTTTTAGACAGCTTTCTGATAAGTCCTTGAAAGCTTGGAAATATGAGAGATATATCATCCATGGTGTTTTAGTTTTAGCAGTTGTCATGACTAGTGTGACCATAGCAAACTATTTTTCGGGATTTAGTTTTCTGGGAAGTATGACCAATCAGTTACATTCATTTTATGGATTTGCTATTGGCTCTACATTTGCAGGAGTAGTTGGCACAGGTTTTTATCCATTCATGGGAAACAGAGTTTGGTGTAGATTTGGTTGTCCGCTCGCTGCTTACCTAGGAATAGTGCAACGATTTAAATCCAGATTCAGAATCACTACTAACGGCGGACAATGTATCTCTTGTGGAAATTGCTCTACACATTGTGAGATGGGAATTGATGTTCGCGCTTATGCACAGAAAGGTCAAAACATCGTACGATCAAGCTGTGTTGGATGTGGGGTTTGTGCCGCAGTTTGCCCAAGGGGAGTATTGAAACTGGAAAATGGATCTGAAGAAAATCGTATTAATGATTTTCCGATTCTGATCGGAAATGACTCAGTAAAGTTGAATATGTAAATGTTTTTAGTATATCTTTCGATAGGTTTTTATGCCCTTGGAATGCTGTTTATTTTTATTTACAGCTTAGCACAGGGGCATTTGCTTTTGAATTTCCTGAAATCCCGAAATAAGATAGAGCCTACTACTTATGTTCCGGAATCGTGGCCTTTAGTTACCGTTCAATTACCAATTTATAATGAACTCTATGTAGTAGAGCGGCTTATTGAAGCTGCTGCCAAGATCAACTATCCTGCAGAGTTACTTCAAATTCAACTCCTGGACGATAGCTCAGATGCTACAGCCCAGTTGATTCAAGAGAAAATCAAGAACTTCCCAGAGGTCAATTTTCAATACCTCCACCGAACCGATCGTAGAGGTTTCAAAGCAGGAGCCTTGAGAGCAGGCTTGGCAAAGGCGTCAGGTGAGTTTATCGCCATTTTTGATGCAGATTTTATTCCCGATTCTGATTTTATTTATAAGACTATTCCCTACTTCAGATCTGAGAAAATAGGAATGGTACAAACGCGTTGGACTCATCTCAATGAGAACTATTCGCTGTTGACTAAGCTCCAGGCGTTTGCGCTGGATGCGCATTTCTTGATCGAGCAGATCGGGAGAAACACGCAACATGCCTTTATCAATTTCAATGGGACAGGGGGCATCTGGCGAAAGAGCTGTATTATCGATGCTGGTAACTGGGAGGACGATACGTTAACTGAGGATTTGGATCTAAGCTATCGTGCGCAACGGAAAGGCTGGGAATTTGCCTATCGAAGAGAAATAGAGTCTCCCGCAGAACTCCCACCCATTATGTCGGCCATCAAATCCCAACAATTTCGATGGACTAAAGGGGGTGCAGAATGTGCGATTAAGCATGCTAGAGGCATTTTGAGAGAAGATTTGCCTCTTTCTACCAAGTTACACGCAATGGCACATCTGTTCAACAGCAGTATTTTCATTGCAATAATCATAGTCAGTCTTAGTAGCATAGGAGTATGGTGGGCGGGCCAACAAGGTTTGATTTCCGATGGGATTTTTAGGCTAGCGGGTGTCTTTTTGGTAGGCTTTGTCATCATCGCTTGTGTTTATTTGGTTGCCTTTTTTTATGGTAAAAAGAATTTCTGGAAAAGCTTATTCGAAGCCCTATACGTGTTGCCGATCTTTCTTTCTGTATCGATGGGACTGGCATTGCACAATAGCCAAGCAGTTTGGGAAGGGTTTTCCGGAAAGAAATCACCTTTTATTCGAACTCCAAAATTCAACTTGGAATCTGGCAAAACAGGACTAAAGGCAAATTCGTACTTAGTCTCAAAAATCCCTACCATTACTTGGTTCGAAGGAATATTGGCCTTGGTTTTCTCCGCCATGGTGATCATACATTTGAGTACCGGATCTTATGAATTACTACCTTTTCACTTGATGCTAGCCATAGGATATGGACTGGTTTTCTTCACCTCATTCCGATCATATGGGCTTGGAAAATAAGAATTATGGTCTCACTCCGATCGTAGATGTGATTATCCCAGCATACAATGAGGAGAAATCACTTCCCAAAGTCTTACGGGATATTCCAAAAATCGTCAGGACTATTGTGGTGGCTAATAACAACTCTACGGACCGAACAGGAGAATACGCAAAAGCTGAAGGCGCTCAAGTCGTATTTGAGCCTCAAAAAGGTTATGGTAAAGCCTGTCTTACCGCCATGGACTGGATTAAAGCACAAGAAGTTCAGCCGGATATTGTTGTCTTTCTTGATGGAGATTACAGTGATTACCCTGAAGAATTGATACTGTTGATTCAGCCTATTATTTCTGGAAATGCTGATTTAGTGATAGGCTCAAGAGCTTTGGGAGAACGTGAATTTGGATCGATGACTTTACCTCAAGTATTTGGGAATTGGTTAGCGACAACTATGATGCGCTACATTCAGGGGGCCAAATTTTCAGATTTAGGTCCTTTCCGAGCCATTCGATGGGTAGATTTAATGAAGTTGAATATGGTCGATGAGAACTTTGGCTGGACTATAGAGATGCAGATCAAAGCTCACAAAGCTAATCTTCGCTATACTGAAATACCCGTAACTTATCGAAAACGAATCGGAGTCTCAAAGGTAAGCGGGACGGTAAAAGGTGTATTCGGTGCGGGATACAAAATAATTTTTACGATTTTTAAGTATTGGTAATCGTATCTTATTCAGAAGCTGTGTAAAAAAAGGTATATGAAAAAATTTATTCAATTCTCCCTACTAGTATTCATTTTTGCCTCCTGTAATCCGGAAATCAGAAATGCAATCGACGAGAAAAAATTCGCCAGCCATTGGTATCAGGGAAAGGCTGAAATTAATGTGTTTGACCTGAAGCAAATGAGATATGGAGAATCTCGTAAAGGCAAAGCAGTAATGATTTTTGTTACAGAGGATTTTTCTAAAAGTAAGCAGGTGAAGTTAGATGATCCAAGCGGCGCGGGAGCAGATGCCCAAAAGGTGCTAAAGTTGAATATGACTCGGGAGTTTATCACAGGAGTATACCCTTATACTACCATGCTTTCGGTTTTTACGCCCATATATGAAGAAGTCAAATCGCCAAAGCTTGTCACTTCTGTCACAGAGTGGTGTGGACAATCTTTCATCCAGCTCAACTGGAAAAATAATGCCTATCAAGCGCAGCTTTTTTCCTATTTTGAGGATGAGGGCGATCAGAGTGTTAAAGTGAAAGCACAACCAGAAGATGAATTATTCAACTTAATTCGTTTAAATCCTGATCTCATCCGAACTGGGGAAAGACAACTTATTCCAAGCTTGATTTACCAAAGGTTCACTCACAATCCACTTCAAGCTGAGGATGCCGTGATCAGCAAGAAGAAATTTGGCTCAGCTCAGGCTGAGGTTGAAGTCAATTATCCTGACTTGGGGAGAACTTTGATTATTCGATACACTAGCTCCTTTCCATTTGAAATTATTTCTTGGGAAGAAATTCAGCTAAAGGAGGACGGCGAGAAAGAAATCACGTCTGCTATTCGCAGTAAAGTTTCTATGCTGGATTATTGGAATAGAAATGCAAAAGTAGATGAAGTCCTACGGCAAAATCTAGGCCTTTGAACTCAAGATTCAGCATCGGCCTGCTAGTTCTTATCTGGCTGTTGATGCTGATTGGGATATATCATTTGGGGTATTTTGCCAAAAGAGTAGACTTTAACTTGCTATTCCCTGTTTTTTTTGGACTTTTTATTTGCTTACTACTTTTTAAATTTTTGTTCAAAGAGTTCTCCTGGACTTGGATTTTTATAGGAGGTATAGTGCTTCGTCTTAGTTTGCTTATGGCGATTCCCTTTTGGTCCGAGGATTATGTTCGGTTTCTTTGGGATGGGGAATTAGTGAGAATGGGTTTCAACCCTTACCTCGATTTGCCTACCCATTTTCTTCAAACTCTCGGTGATGCGCAGAACCCCTATTTGGCTAATCTGCTCGATTTGATGAATTCCCCAAATTACTTTTCGGTCTATCCACCGCTGAATCAGGGCATCTTTTACTTAGCTGCTCTGAGCGCTGATAGGAATCCTTGGCAGGGCATAATAGTACTTCGAATACTAATTGTCCTGAGTGAGATCGGCGTGTTTTTCCTCTTGAAAAAGCTCTTTCAAGCATTTTTTATTCCTTCTAATCGGTTGATTTTTTATTGGTTGAATCCCTTGGTAATTCTAGAATTAACTGGAAATCTACATTTCGAAGGGTTTGTTTTGCTTTCGCTTCTCTTGGCAGTTTATTTACTCTGGCAGTCCCGACTTGCGAGCGCTGGATTTTTTTGGGGAATTGCAGTTGGGATCAAACTGCTCCCTTTGATGCTCGTTCCGGCATTTCTAGCTTTTGCAAAAACTCGTAAATCTAATGGGTTCTGGATCGCTTCTTTTGTTGCGATTCTGATCAGTTTTGCTTGGCTGTTGATTGGTGATTCTTGGGTGAATTTTCTTCAAAGTTTAAAACTGTATCAAGGTAAATTTGAATTCAACGCATCCATCTATTACCTACTTCGAGAAGTGGGTTTTTGGATCAAAGGATATAATACCATAGCTACACTATCCAAAATTCTAAGTGGGATTACCTTGATTTCTATTTTATATTTTTCTTGGAAAAGAAGGTCGGAATCAATACTTGAACTGGTTGATTTATGGGTGTTGATTTATCTTATCTATTTGGTTTTGCAGCCAGTAGTTCATCCATGGTATATTATTCCTGCTTTTGGCCTAAGTCTCATGACTACTGGAAGGACTTTTCTGGTTTGGACATTCGCAGCTATTTTATCCTATCAGGCCTACGGTAATAGTAACTTTGAAGAAAGTGCTGTTTTGCTGATCCTCGAATATGGATTGCTCAGTACAGTCATTTTCTCTGATTATTTTCTCCGAAAAAGAAATTCTATTTTGCAGCTATGAATATGAAAATCATCGGTTTCATTCTCTTCGTAATCCTCTTGACGGGTTGTACTCCAAGTCCCGAAAAGCAGGCGTTCGAACTTCTGCAAAAGAGTATCAAAGCTCACGAAAGCTCAAACTCTTGGGGAAATCTGAAAGCTATTAAGTTTAGAAAATGGACCCGGCTACTCAATGAAAATGGAGAAGTGGAATCTGAAACAGAACAATTAAACGAGTTCCGAATGGTCCCATTTTTTGAAGGTAAAATCAGTTGGGAAGTTGACAGCATCGCTCATGTTTCCACCTGGAATGGTATAATGATGCGCTACACCATGGGAGGAAATGAGGTGAAAAACTCCAATTTCCTAGCCCAAATGAAGAAAGATTTGGATGCGGCCTTTTATGCGCTAGCTCAACCTTGGAAATTGCTTGACGACGGTCCCAGACTCAGTTATGAAGGTCAACAGCGGCTCGAAAACGGAACCTTGGCAGAAGTCATCGCCGTTGACTATGGAGTTGAGGCGGATCAGTGGTGGTATTATTTTGACCCAAATACTTTTCTGATGATTGGAAATGAGGTACAACTCAAGGATCATCGAAGTTTGATATATAATCTATCCTATGATGACTCTTCCGGAATGCTAATGCACGGGAAGAGGGAGAGCTATCGGGTCAATGACTCAGGGGAGCGATTGTACATTCGAGCAGAATATCGCTACTCAGCGTATGAATTGGTTTTTTAATAAATAATTATAAAAATGATAAGATTTAGTTTATTTCTTTTGATTTGTTTGGGATTAGGATTTACAGCCTGCGATTCACGATCTGAAGCGCAGCGAATCATAGACGATTCTATTGCGGCCCATGGAGGTGATAATTTTTCAAAATCTCGTATCGAATTTGATTTTAGAAACATCCATTATAGGATTTTCAAGACCGAAAGTGAGTTTGAATACATACGTGAATTCTCAGATTCCACAGGACAAGTTGTAGATGTCCTCAATAATGCAGGTTTTATTCGTACCGTGAATGGGCTGAAGATCGATACACTCGACCAAGAATGGATCGGTAAATATTCTAGATCGGTGAATTCAGTAGCTTATTTTGCTTTTTTGCCTTATGGACTAAATGACGCATCAGTCATCAAAGAATACCTCGGTGAGACTACCTTGAATGATAAAACTTATGAGCTTATTAAAGTGGTTTTTCAACAAGAGGGTGGGGGAGAAGACTTCGACGATAAATTTTTATATTGGATCGGAAAGGATGATCATTTTATCGATTTTATGGCATACAGCTATCACACCGATGGTGGTGGAGTACGGATGAGGGAGGTCAAGGAAGTAATCAATGTAGGAGGCATTCGCTTTCAAAACTACCTGAATCTGAATCCGGTAGACAAAGAAACACCGGTAGAAAAGATGCAGGATCTTTACCTTTCTGGTGATTTAGAGTTACTTTCAGAGATAAATCTCGAAAATATTTCTGTCGTTCCATTAGAAAAATAAACTGATATGAATCCCAAGCCACTGCTTTTTGAAAATCAAAAAAAGCTAAAGCTTGAGGCTAATTTATACTTGTCTTTAGGCCAATCGAAGCACTTTTGTGCGCTTTTTACCTATTGCTTTACTTATACCAAGAACTTCTCGGCAGTCACTCTGATTTGTACTGCGCTTTCCCAACAGGGGATCGCCGTGATGAGTTTCGACTTCACTGGATTAGGTAGACCTGAGGGGAAATTTCAGGATAGCTCGTTTTATGATACTGCCCAACCGGGATCTAGTGAGGTATGGCCATGATTGCTCCTCCTGCCTATCCAGTCGACAGCAAAGCTCCTGAGTATTCAGAGACAAAAGTGAGTCAGTTTACCCGTTTTACCCAACTTGGAGGAGATCTGAATGATGAGTAACGGTAAAGACTGCTGGAAATTTCCAATCGATGTACTGCGCATAAGATGCTTCAAAAAGAGATTATAATTCAAACCATGGTAATCAAATGAAGAGCTTGGCTAGAATTTCCTATTTATTTAGCAGCGTCGGATTGATTCTGATAGTTGTGTTTTCTTGGTTTATGATTCCAGAAGAGGAGCTGCTAATCGCAACAGAAAAATGGAAAGGAGTATGTTGGGTAGGAACTCGAGCAGCGCTTGAAGGGCCTGAATTGAAGGCTTTGAAAGCTACCGGAGCGGATGCCATCTCTCAGACTCCATTTGGTTGGCAGAGCGCGGTGAATTCTCCTGAAATCCAATGGCAAACCGTGAATGATAACGTGTGGTGGGGTGAATCTTCCAAGGGCCTAAAGGCCACCTTGGATTCCTCTTCCGCCATGGGAATGATGAACCTGCTCAAACCCCATCTTTGGGTGCATGGAAGTTGGCCTGGAGAGATTGAGATGAGGACAGCGGAAGATTGGGCTACTTGGTTCGACAATTACCGGGGATTCATTTTGGATTATGCGATTCTAGCTGAGCAACAAGGTTTTCCGATGCTTTGCGTGGGCACAGAGCTGGAGAAAACCTCCCATCGAGAGCGGGACTGGCGAAAAGTAATTGAGCAGGTCAGAAAGGTGTATTCAGGAAAATTGGTCTATGCTGCAAATTTCACAGAGTTTGAAAAAATCAAGTTTTGGGACGCACTGGATTACATTGGGATTCAAGCGTATTTTCCACTTGCAACATCCCATAATCCCAACTTAAAGGAATTGACCAAATCTTGGGAAACTCACCTTCCCAAAATCGAAAAGGTAGTCCGTAAATTCCAAAAGCCTGTTTTCTTTACCGAGATTGGCTATTGTAATACTGTAGATGCAGCGATGGAGCCTTGGGTCTGGCCAAGTGAGCGAAAGGGGATCCAGCTTTCGGAAGAAGTACAAGCTTTGTGTTACCGTGCATTTTTTGAGACTGCTTGGCAAAAGCCGTGGATGGCTGGCGTGTTTTTTTGGAAGTGGTATCCAATTGCCCGCGGAAGAGATCCTGACTTTACCCCGCAAGGCAAAGCTGCCGAGGCGGTTATGACAGCGTATTTCTTAGGGGATTAAATAGAATAATCACACAATCTCCAATCGTGAAAGGAGCCAATTTTAATTAATATCCAAGCTCCTAGCTATAGTCTATAAAATGAGTCGAAGGCATTCTGAAGATGGATATAATACTGGCATAGCTATAAAATACAAAAGGGGAGAATTTGGTATTTATTTAAACATCATCTACTTATATGAATTCAGTCGTGCTCAAGCAGACGATTCTTGGGTAGATTTAATTGTGAGTTAGAATCAATTGATCAGCTATCAAATCAGCAGCTACAAAAAAATACAAGCGCTAATCGGGTAAGTAAATTAGTGCTAGCAGTAGTAGTTACCTTGACCATATTGGTTGGCTATTTCCCACTCTATTTTTTGATCAGTTTCAAAACCTGTAATACTGACAAAGTACGGAAATTCTAGGACTTACAAGACTGTAGCCTAAGGATAATCTCTTCTGCTTTTTGTTTTAGGACAGATGATAAATATATAGTTTGTTTTTATCTAAAATCACACCCAATATTTTTTTAGAAATACGGATTTTCTTTTGTGTGTATATCCACAATTGCATCAGTAAAAATCAAAAAGTAGATTAATGTGCGGTAAAAACTTGTATTACTACTGTACTTCGATCATCGGTCTTCCTGCCAGTTGAGCAAATAAAATTAGGTTAGTGGCATAATTTCGGATAATTATATTCTTTTAATAAAGGGCCTCCTAGAAATTTTTGATCAACTTAAAAGTAAGATCCTGATCATTCCTATTGAGTTAATTCTGATAAAAGGCAAAATCAATTAGTTAATTGGTAGTTGAAAATCCAAAGACTATTAATATTTTAGTAAAGCTATTTCAAGCAAAAAAATGCCCCGCAGAAAGGCGAGG
>JBDNIP010000446.1:0-10033 GCA_041688245.1 Algoriphagus sp. | reverse complement strand
GGACGTGAAGCTTACCCAGGGGATGTATTTTACCTTCACTCAAGATTACTTGAAAGAGCTGCGAAAATCAATAAATCTGATACCATAGCGCAGCAGATGAACGATCTGCCAGATTCAATAAAGCATTTGGTAAAAGGTGGTGGGTCTTTGACTGCACTTCCTATCATTGAAACTCAAGCTGGTGACGTATCTGCCTATATCCCGACTAATGTAATCTCTATTACGGATGGTCAGATTTTCTTAGAGACTAATTTATTTAATGCGGGTATTCGTCCTGCAATCAACGTAGGTCTGTCTGTATCCCGAGTAGGTGGAAATGCCCAGATCAAAGCAATGAAGAAAGTGGCTGGTACACTGAAGCTTGATCAAGCTCAATTCCGTGAATTAGAAGCTTTCTCTAAGTTTGGTTCCGATCTTGACGCTACTACTAAGCTAACAATTGAGCGGGGTAGAAGAAATCAGGAAATTTTGAAGCAGCCACAGTACTCTCCAGTTTCTGTAGCTAATCAAGTTGCGATCATTTATGCTTCCACAAAGGGCTTAATGGATCCTGTACCTGTAGGTCAATCTAGAGCATTCGAGAAAGAATTTTACACACTTCTGGAATCGACTTATCCAGAAGCACTAGCTTTGATTCTTAAAGGTGATATCGACGGTGCAGGTAAAATTCTAGCTACTGCGGCCGGAGAGTTAGCTCCTAAATACGCAAAATAATTGAAATGAATTCGAGAGGATCAAATCTTCTGGATTTTTATACTAAGCACAAATCAACCACTGATGGCTAACCTTAAGGAAGTAAAGCAACGGATCACCTCAGTAGTCTCTACACAGCAGATTACTAAGGCCATGAAAATGGTAGCCGCGTCTAAACTCAGAAAAGCGCAGGATAAAATTACTCAGTTACGTCCGTATTCTCAAAAGCTGACTCAAATTCTGAATAATGTATCGGCAGCTTCCAAGGGAGCAGCTGATATTATCTATGCTGAAAAGCGTGAGGTAAATAAAGTACTTATCGTACCTATTACTTCTGATAAGGGACTCTGCGGAGCCTTCAATTCGAATGTTATTAAAGCTTGTAATGCTTCCATTCTCGGTGAATTTTCCGGGAAAGAAATAGCTATTTTACCGTTAGGTAAAAAGGCTTACGAATCTTTCAAAAAGCGTGATTTTCCATTGATTTCTGATTTCTATCAGATATTTGGAGAACTAAGCTTTGAGAATGTTCGTGCAATAGCTGAATATGTAATGAATGCATTTTTGGATGGAGAATATGATCAGGTAACCTTAGTCTACAACGAGTTTAAAAATGTAGCTAATCAGTCTGTTCAGACTGAACAGTTTCTTCCAATGTCAGATGCTGATGCTGATGAAGAAAAATCTGTCGAAACTGATTATATCCTAGAGCCGTCGAGAGCCTATATTATAGAGGAATTAGTGCCAACTTCATTGAAAATTCAGTTTTACAAGGCGGTCTTAGAAAGTAATGCTTCAGAGCATGGTGCTCGAATGACTGCAATGGATAAAGCCACTGAAAATGCTGGGGATCTTCTTAAGGAACTTCGGTTGGTTTACAACAGAAGTCGTCAGGCAGCTATCACAAACGAAATTTTAGAAATCGTTGCAGGTGCTGAAGCACTAGGTTAATAAAAATTACAATAGCACTAATTTTAAACCACAATTCGAAAGGATTGTGGTTTTTCGATTTTGTGATGATTTCAGTTTTTATACACTACGAGGTCGGAGACAGCCCAGCGTATTCACGAAAGGAAACGAGAGTTATCCAAACATGTGTATGATATTTTTTGCTGCTGAGGTTGCAAAGGTTTTGTGAAGTTTCTTCAGCGTACTGCCAGCGTATGTCTTCATACTTGTTACTCATAGTCCGTGGTGACATATAGCTAGGGACAGGGTTAGATTTATTGCTTCAGTAAGAAAATTAATCTTCCCCGATAAATTGCTAATTTGATTGAATTCAAAAAGCAACTCAATGAAAATTGTATTTCCATTATTATTAGTTACAGGCATTGTCCTGATTTTTGGCTCTTGCGCTCCAAAACCGCCAAATATTATCTTGGTTCTTGCCGATGATTTAGGCTATGGGGATGTGGTAGCATTTAATCCCACAAGTAGAATCAAAACTCCCTACCTCGATCAGCTTTCCAGCGAAGGGATGATTTTTACGGATGCTCATACCACTTCGTCAGTTTGTACCCCAACGCGCTACGCCTTATTGACTGGTCGGTACAATTGGCGAACTCGATTAAAGCAAGGGGTGCTGACCGGTAAATCTCGTGCGTTAATTCCAGAAGACCGAACAACTCTTGGTTCAATGCTACAGCGATCTGGCTATGAGACAGCCTTTATAGGCAAGTGGCATCTTGGAATGGATTGGGGCTTGAAAGAAGGCGAAACGTTCGAGGAGGGTGGTTGGAATCCCGAGGATTATGATCAACTGGATTTTAGTAAACCGATAGCAAATGCACCCGGAACACGTGGCTTTGATTATTCTTTTGCCCTTCCTGCTTCACTGGATATTGCACCTTATGTCTATGTAGAAAACAATAAAATTACCAGCATTCCCACTAAAGAGACGATTGACACCGGAGAATACTCTTGGTGGCGGAAAGGTCCCACAAGTGATGATTTTATCCACGAGCAGACTACCTCGCTATTTTTTGAGAAAAGTATTGCATACATCGCGGAGAAATCAAAGTCGGAAAAACCCTTCTTCTTGTATTTGGCTTTGCCTTCGCCACACACGCCTATATTACCTACAGCGTCTTGGCAGGGCAAAAGTGGATTGCTTCCTTATGCCGACTTTGTGATGATGATCGATGATTACATGGGAAAATTGAATCAGGCTATTAAGGCTGCGGGTATCGAAGGAAATACACTCATTATCTTCACAAGCGACAATGGTTGCGCCCCCGCAGCAGGTTTTGATCAACTTGTGGAAATGGGACACCTGCCAAGTGGAGTATTTCGTGGTCATAAAGCAGATATCTACGAAGGTGGACACCGAGTGCCGATGATTATCAAATGGCCAGAGAAAATTAAAGCAGGAACTAGCCAATCTGCCACTATCTCCCAAACAGACTTCATGGCTACCTTTGCAGAGTTGGCTGGCTACAAGCTCAGCGAAAATGAAGGAGAGGACAGCTATAGTTTGATGAATCTTTTGGAAAGGGATAAAGAAATATACCAAATCCGCGAGGGCACCGTGTTTCATTCCGTAAATGGAACATTTGCTATCCGCAAAGGAGATTGGAAGCTCATCACTGCCAAAGGCTCCGGAGGCTGGAGCTTTCCAAGGCCCAGTGACCCAGCTGAAGTAGACTTACCCGAAATGCAGCTCTATAACTTGAGAGACGATCCCAGCGAAACCAAAAATCGCTATTTGGAGATGCCTGAAAAGTCTGAGGAACTCCGACAGCTTTTGGTGAAATATATCAAGGAAGGCCGAAGCACACCTGGTCCGCTACAATCTAATGACAAATTTGAAGGAGAGTGGAAGCAGACTTGGTTTATGGACGAAATTTGATGTTTTGACTCGTAAGTAACAGTAACAGGTGCAGTATTTTTGTAGCCCAGGGTTTTAACCCCGGGTAACGGGTGCGGTATTTTTGTAGCCCGGGGTTTTAACCCCGGGTAGTGTTTTTGTTTTGGCCGAATTGACGTCTATCGAGAATTGATATCCCGCTAAAATGAGATGATTTCAATTGATTTGAAAGTGGGATTTTCCGGTCTGGGCGGATATAGACAAGGGATTAAAAATGCTTTGATCTTAGTTTCAAATTGCTTCCGTTGGCTATCGGCATTCGAACAGCAAAATTGTCCTAATTCTTATCAATCAGCAGTTGGATTTATTTTTTAGCTAATCAAAATCATCGGTCATATCAGACAGCTTGCCTTTTGGACAGCTTGCTTCGCTTTGCTAGCAATGACTTTTACATCGGGCACCCGACATCCAACATCCAAATTACAATCTCAACGCTCTTGCAATCACGCTCGCCATAATTCCTAGACCTTCGGTGTTCGGATGTACGCCATCTGGCAAAAGTGCTTCTTTTCCCATAAATGGGGTATATAGATCGATAAGTTCGGATCCACTTTCATCTGCAATGTCAATCAGCATCAGTCGCTGCTCGTTGTTCATTACATCCGGGGTGATTCCAAAATTTACTCGGGTGACTGGCACTGGAAGGATCACATAGACTTTGCCGTCTACAGGCATCGTTCTTTTGAATTCATGAATCATATCCAAGTAGTCTTGTCTGAACTCCGAGGCAAATTTCCAATTTTGAGGTTTGGAGTCGTTGGTGCCGAGCATGATGATCAAGATATCTGGTGCAAAATCCTTGACCTCCTCAAACTGCGGCTCCTTCCAGTAAGGAAAATCACCCTTCCGGAGTAAAGTCCGGCCGCTTACCCCAAAATTTTCCACCTGATAGGCACCGCCAAGGATGGCCTGCATCTGAAGTGGATAGCTATTTGGGTTATCTCTGCCTGGACCTTGTGTAATACTGTTTCCAACACAGGCCACTTTGATTGGAGCTTGGCCAAAGGCAAGACAATAACAAAAAAGTAGCGCAAAAGTAATTTTTAAGGTTTTCATGGGATAATTGTAGGTTTTTGGATTTTAGAAATATGCCGCCTTACAGGAAATTGATTCAACCTAACAAAAAAATTCCTAAGTTCGGCTCAAATTTCCTTGGGCAAGCTTCGCTCAAATCTAAATTTCCTTCATGCTACTTTTAGAAAAAATCCACCTTCGACTTTCATGGCTTTCCATCGATGTGGTGCTGGGTGCTTTGGCGGGTTTGGTATTTTTTTCTAAACTTCTTCGAATTGAGTTGGAATCGCAGGTGTTTTTGCTGTTGGGTTTAGCAGTTTGGAGTATTTATACGGCAGATCATCTGCTGGATAGCCACAAGAAAACAGAAGTGAATCTTTCGCCACGCCATTTTTTTCACTTGAAATATAAGAATAGCCTCAGAATCATTCTTGTATTGGTATTAATCTGTGGGCTCATTCTAGCTTATTATACTTTTGGTCTCGGCAGTGAATTGGTTTGGAGTCTGATCTTGGGTACAATGATCTCAGTCAGTATGCTACTTATTCGACTTGGCGGCAGAAGTATGGCTTGGGCTAAAGAAATTAGCATTGCCCTATTTTATGTGTTGGGAATTGCATGGATTCCATTGCTCCGAGTGAAGGTGCTAGATTTGAATTGGGAGATTATTTTTTTTCTTGGAAGTTACACTTTACTTGCCTTAATCAATTTGCTCATACTTTCGCACCTAGACCGTGGGTACGATCAGCTAAGTGGATTTTTTTCCTCCGCATTACTGTTTCTTCCGATCAAATTTATTGGCTTGATCAGAAAGCTTTGTTTTCTTTCTTTGCTGATCGGACTTGCTAGCTTTATTCTTTTACCCTCATTCTACAGACCATTTGCTTGTATTTTAATGGTAATGGCTCTGGTGCACTACTTGGCTTTTTTCAATCCGAAACTATCTGCTGAAAAAGTTAGATTGCGAACCGAAGCTGTCTTTATACTTCCGGTCCTATTGTACTTTCTTTAGACAAAGGCACTGTGTCCGGTAATCGCTCTTCCCACGATCAAAGAGTTGATCTCTTTGGTGCCTTCGTAGCTGTACACTGCTTCAGCATCTGCGACAAATCGCGCAATATCATGACGAAGCAAGATTCCGTTCCCTCCAAATAAGGCGCGGGAATTATCCACAATTGACCGCATCCGTAGGGTACAAAATACCTTTGCCAAGGATGCGTGTTCATCTCGAAGCATATCCGAGTCTTGCATTTCCGAAAGTCGAAATACCATTGTTTGCATGGCTGTAAGATCCCCCAGCATCGCCACCAAGAGATCCTGAACGAGTTGGAAGGAGGCTATGGGTCGCCCAAATTGCTTTCGCTCGTTCGTATAGGCTAGCGCTAATTCATAGGCTCCGCGAGAACATCCCACTGCTTGCCAAGCTACTCCCGCTCTAGTCATTCGCAGGACTTTGGCAGTGTCCTTGAATGAATTTGCATCCTGAAGTCGGTCAGTTTCCGGTACCTCACAATTCGTCATTGTGATCAATGCATTTTGGACTATTCGTAAGGCCATCTTGTCCTCAATTTTCTCAGCCAAAAACCCCGGATTATCCTTTCTAACGATAAAGCCTTTCACTTGCTGATCTTTCAAATCTTTAGCCCAGATAATCGTCATATCAGAAAAAGTTGCATTGCCGGCCCATTTCTTTTGACCATTCAGGATCCACGCATCCCCTTCACGTCTGCAAGTGGTCGTCAATCCGCCAGCTGCACCAGAACCCACTTCAGGTTCGGTCAAGCCGAAAGCCCCAATTTTTTCCATCTTTTGCATGGGTGGAAGCCATTCCTGTTTTTGAGCTTCAGAGCCACAGAGGTAAATACTTCCCATCGCCAGTCCGCTTTGCACTCCAAAAAATGTAGAGATAGAAGTATCGATTCTTGCCATTTCCATTGCCACAAACCCTTCCAAAAGTGCAGAATATCCCGGACAACCATACCCTTGATAGGTCAATCCTGCGATATCCAGTTCAGCCATCTTGGGTATAATATGCATTGGGAATTCTCCTCGATTCCAATGATCATTTGCGATTGGCTTGATTTCTCGTTCCATAAACTCGCGTACACGAAGCTGAATCTCCCGTTCGTGGCTTGGTAGGCTTTTGCCTAACTCATAAAAATCTCCATTAATTGGAGGGATTACCTTGGGTTTACTTCCACTTTTCATCATTCCCATCATTTTGGCGAGGTCTTCCTTACTCATCTGTGAGACAAGGCTGACCATCTTAGAGAGATCTACTTTTTCAGAAAGTTTAGAGATTTGATCAATGTCTACTGAGGACAAAAGCTTTCGAACTCCACTCATTGTTTTAAAAATATTTTTCATAAGAAGGAATTTAGGAATAGTTTACTTTCCTTTAAACTGGTGAAAGATCGCTACAGTTTCATTGCACCGTTTTATTCCTCCTTAGCTAGATTGGTTTTTGGCTCCTCTTTGAAGGAGGTAAAAACTAATTTTGCTGGAAATTTAGCCTTAAAAAGGATACTCATAATTGGGGGAGGGGATGGACTAGATTACCAAGGTTTTTCTCAACAAGTTCAGGGGGAATTCTGGGAGCTTTCAGAGGCGATGCTCCGTAAAGCCAAAAAGAATCTTTCAGAAAGTAAGCTTGAGTTTCATTTAGGGCAATTTGAGGTAGATTCAGGAACCAAGTTTGATGTAGTCTGGCTACATTTTGTACTGGATACTTTTACAGATTTGGGCCTTGAAAAATTTCTTTTTGAACTGAAATCGGCACTAAATTCGGAATCAAAAGTCTATCTCGCTGATTTTTTTGAGCCAGAGTCTCGGATTCAGCGAGTTATTCAATCTATCATGATACGATTCTTTCGGGTTCTTACCGCCCATCCAAGAACTGATATCCCCAAATATGATAAATTTCTGAAGCAGGCAGGATTCAAGAAAGTGAAAGAACTAAAGAAAAGAAAAGGCTGGATTCGGGCACAACTTTGGCAAGTCCAAATTAATTGACTTTTGCTATAATCTTCTCAATCATTGCATCAAAGTAGGCTCCATTTCCAGGCCCGTACCAGTTCATCTCTCGCACTTCATGGAAGTGCTCATCATATAAGCGATCCGGAGTGATGTAACCGATGTAGCCTCCGTTAAAGGTTGTGATGATTAGATTAAGCCCTTTTGCATTGGCTGATTTTTCCCATTTTTCATAAAAAACTCCTGATAACTCTCCTGAAGAAGCAATTAACAGGGTATTTCCAATGAGAGTGAAATCCAAGTGCGCATTAGTATGGCCTAGTAAATATTCAAAAAGCCAAGGTCGAATCCGAAGATTGTCCGAGATCCTCAGGTGAGGCTCACGCAGCGAAATATCCAATCTTCCGTATCCAATTTCCCTACGATTAATTGTGGCAAATTGAGTCATCCCAATTCTAATCGCCGAATCCAATGCGCTTGCATAATCTGCTACCAGTTCTGGTGTGTTACCAAACGAAAGTGGTCGATGACTGCCCACTGTTCCCGCTGCAAAAATTGCAAAATCATATTCATTTGCTTCCAAAGCTTGCATCAGGTAAAAAGGATAATCTCCAGACAAGCCCATAAACTTGGAACTCATCGTTGTGGCGTGTGCAGAATAAGTTAGAAAGGTGGCTTTTTTCCCATCTTTCTTTGTGAAAATCAGCTGTCTGACAAACGGATCAATCGGATCATTTTTGATGAATCGATTTTCAACAAAAGCGCTTGCGTCAGCTTTCCTAAAAGATATGGACACAGTATCCTGAAGAGAAATAGCTGCCTGTAATGCTGAAACACTCTTTCTTGCCATTAAATCAATAATCTCTTGATTGAATCCACCAAAAGCCATCTCTCCCAAAGGTCCAGGCATGTAGCCACCCATTCCTGAATGCGTATGCGTGGCGGTGAAGTTTAGCTGATCAATAGGGAGATCCGCTTTTTCTACTGCTTCTCTGATAGATCTTGCAAGGAAAGGGTGAACGATCAGCAATTCAAAATTCAGCCATGCAAGCTGAGTTTTACCGTTGTTCAAAGTCAAAGCTTTAACAAAACTACTGTCTTGTACAAACTCGTAAGGGCCTCTGGGAGAATATCCAACCAAGTCAGCAGGCAGGGGAGGCGTCACATTGGACTTAGACCAACCGACCATCCAAGTTTCGCCAAGAGTGGTTTGAAAAGTAGTCTCATCTAATCGCTCAAAGGTCTCTTTATAAAATCTCTGCTCTTCAATTGGAGAGCGGTCGACTTTGGTCAGGAGAATCAAGGCTAAAACAAAAATCACTAAAAATAGTCCAAGTAGGATTTTTAGTACTTTTTTAAATCCGGAATTCCAATTCATGGACTAGTATTCAAATGTCCCGTGCTCACTTCGGATGGTCACTTTCTTACCAGCGTGAGGCTCAACCCGACCAATAATTTGAGCTTCGACACCATAAGATTCGGCGATATCGATGATCTCTTCAGCGTATCTTTCGTCAAGATATACTTCCATTCGATGTCCCATATTGAAGACTTTGTACATTTCTTTCCAGTCTGTTTGACTTTCCTCTTGGATGATTTTAAACAAAAGGGGTGTCTCAAAAAGATTATCCTTGATCACATGCAGCTCATCGACAAAGTGTAAAACTTTGGTCTGTCCTCCACCGCTGCAATGAACCAAACCATGAATCTTTTGTCTCATGTAATTTAATATATCCACCATGATCGGAGCATAGGTACGAGTAGGTGAGAGCACTAATTTTCCCATGTCAAAAGGAGCTCCAGGTGCAGGATCAGTAAGGTTATATTTTCCGGAATAAATCAAATCTTCCGGAATGGCAGGATCGTATGATTCAGGATATTTTGTTTTCAATACTTTATTGAAAATATCATGGCGGGCAGAAGTCAATCCATTTGAACCCATTCCACTATTATATTGAGTTTCATAATTTGCCTGACCAGTAGAGGATAATCCAACGATCACATCACCTACTTGAATTTTTTCATTAGAAATGACTTCATCTCTTCGCATTCGACAGGTGACGGTAGTATCTACAATAATCGTCCGCACCAAATCGCCTACATCAGCAGTTTCGCCCCCTGTCAGGACGGCATTCACTCCCTTGTCACATAGCATTTGAAGCACTTCCTCAGTGCCTTCTATGATGGCAGAGATGACTTCACCAGGAATAAGGTTTTTATTTCTTCCAATTGTGGACGAAACCAGGATATTATTGATTGCCCCGACGCAAAGTAAATCATCAGTATTCATGATGATTGCATCCTGAGCGATTCCTTTCCAAACACTCAAATCGCCAGTCTCTTTCCAATACAAATAGGCTAATGAAGACTTTGTGCCTGCTCCGTCTGCATGCATGATATTGCAATAGTCAGGATCGTTGCCAAGGGTGTCTTCTACGATTTTACAAAAAGCTTTTGGGAAAAGGCCTTTATCTAGCTTAGAAATAG
>JBDNIP010000445.1:0-1705 GCA_041688245.1 Algoriphagus sp. | reverse complement strand
TAATTGTCGAATTTGCAAACCAGCGTAAAGCCCAAGGAATGGATGTGGAAGAGGCGATCTTTGGTGCTGCGGTGGCTCGATTCCGCCCGATTTTAATGACGAGTTTATCTACTATTCTGGGAATTCTTCCTATTGCCTTGGCACTTGGAGCAGGAGCAGAGAGCCGTGTACCCATGGGTGCCACCGTAATTGGAGGGCTAGCTTTTGCGACTATCTTAACGTTATTTATTATCCCAGCAATTTATACCTACTTGACTTCTAAAGAAGCCAGACTAGCACGAATTTGATGAAGAAACTTAGCCTATTGTTCTTATTGAGCATAATTGGAACAAGCTTATTTGCCCAAAGTGAAGAAGCACTTGACTTGGAAAAAGCAATTCAATTGGGATTGGAAAATAATTTTCAGATTAAAATAGCGATCGAAACCATTACAATTCGTAAAGGCGAAGAGCGGATCGGTAAAGGAGATCTATTTATGCCGCGAGTGGATGCGACGTATTTGAGAAGCTACAGCAAAGAGGATGTGGAACAGAGATTTCGAAATGATCCAGAGCCTCGTCAGATTGATGGAGCCAAAACTGATAATGAGAACTTTTCTTTAGTTGCGATATATGGCTTCAGACCTGAAAGCTTTGTCGTCATAAAACGCTTGGGTCAGCTTACTGAGATCAGCGAACTGGAATCAAAAGTTGTTGTGGAAAACACCGTTGCTGGTATTTCTTCAGCATATTACCGACTGGTATTGGAGCTTCAACGCTACGAAGTATTGCAAAATACCCTAGCATTCAGTCAGTCCAGATTAGATATTGCGCAGGCACAGTATGAACTTGGCGGTGCGGGGAAACGAGATTTTCTGACTGCAAAGGTGGATTACAACTCGGATCTGACACTGCTGCTAACTCAGGAGCAGGTCATTCAGAATGCACGAGTTAATCTAAATGAGCTGATGGCTTTGCAGCCGGATCAGAAGTTTACTGTCAAAGATACCATCTTGATTGGGGAGCCACTCTTGCTGCTAGAGCTGGAGGAAAATGCGCTTATGGAAAATAAAAATTTCCTCCTAGCGCAGCGGGCTGAAAATGTTGCTTTCCTGCAAATGAAAGAGCTTCAGGCCTCCAGACTTCCAATCTTGAATCTAAATGGAAATTACGTGAACAATACTTTCAGCTCTGACGCTGGATTCTTGCTCCAAAACCAGCGACAGGGATTCAATGGAGGTGGAACTATTACTATCAATCTTTTCAGTGGACTGACGTTGAGACGTCGGATTGAAAATGCCCGACTGCAGGAGCGACTGCAAGGCTATGCGACTGAACAGTTTGAGATTCAACTTAGATCAGATATTCACCGGTCGTACAATACCTATGTGAATAATAAAAGTCTGCTGGAAGTAGAGAAAAAGAATTATCAAGTGGCAAAGGAAAGTACTGAAATTGCCTTGGAACGATTTCGATTAGGGATTTCTTCCTATTTGGAATTCAGAGATGCTCAGGTCAATTTGCTGACTGCTCAGAATCGGCTGATCACTTCAATCTTCAATATCAAAGAGCAGGAAATCGAACTTCGGAGACTTACTGGAAAGATCTTTTTCCAAAATAGCTTTGAGGAATTTCAGATTCCAGAATAGAATTAACTGGTAAATGCCAATCTAGGCGAGAATCGGAACATCATTTTTTTTGCTTTTTTTAACGATTACGTTATTTTT
>JBDNIP010000444.1:0-3965 GCA_041688245.1 Algoriphagus sp. | reverse complement strand
TATTTACAGGTGGTTTATTGAAAATTTATCTAAAAGAACATACAGATGCCCGGTAAAGAAAACTTATTCCTCAGCAGTTGATCAGAAAATCTTGGCGAAGTTATCACTCATATAAATCACTCGCAGATTAGAATAGAGCCATTAGTTTTAGGATTGGACAGAGTATTCAAGCCCATTTTGCATCCAGTCTTTAAAATGCCAAATTCGATGAATTTTCAATATATTTTGGGCTAAAATAAAGCAAATAGTGTGCGGACTGAAAATTAATTTAAGTGGTAGAAAAACTGGTCATCCTATCAATATTTGAATCTATCTATGTCAGACCTATTTCACGGATTAAAACAGAAGCTAAAAAAAATTTCTTCGGAGAAGTATTACTCAAGTCAGAACAGACTGCAAGAGATAATAGCTCAAAAATCAATTAAGGCTGCGCTCAAAGTTCTTCCAAGCCACAGACTCACTGCCAAAACGGAACAATTGATTGATTCCTATGCTAAAGATAAGTTAGGATCAGTTTGCTTTTCTCCTATGTTGAAAGCTTACGCGGTCTACCAGGGAGAATTTAAAGAAGGTTGGATTCCGGATAATTATTTTGAAAGGCATGTTTTGCCACGTGTAAATGGATTCCATAGGGGGATAGGTGATCTCAGACAAATCGCAAAAAGGATTTTGCAAACGGAAGAAATGCCGGATTTAGGATATTATGTTAGAGGCTGTTGGGTCAGTTCGGAAAATCAGGTACTAACTAAAGCTCAGGCAAAGGAATATTTTTTCTCCAAAACAGACCAGGTAATCTTCAAGCTAAATAACTCCTCACGTGGAAATGGTTTTTTTCGATTGAATTCCAAAGAATTTGATCGGTTTGACTACTCTAATTCCACGGACCTGGTGGTTCAGGTTCCAATTCTGCAACATGATTGGTATGCACGTTTTTCGCCGGATAGTGTAGCAACATTGCGGATTACCACGGTGAAACCATGGGGAAATTCTGCGAGGAAATTGGCTGCCTTTATGCGGTTTGGTCGCGATGGTGTCGATAGGATTACGAGAAATTCTAGATTATTGGTGGGGGTGACTGCTGACGGCTATTTAGATCGATATTCTCATGATGACGAATGTAATCTACTCAATCAACACCCGGACTCCAAAATTAAATGGGAGGGGAATCGGCTTCCTGGTTTTGATAAAATGGTCAAAAGATGTGAGGAGCTTCACGATCTGGAAGGAACAATGGAGGTTATAGGATGGGATGTGGTATTAGATCAGCAAGACCAAATGCAGCTTATGGAATGGAATACTGGATATCCAGGAATTGTTCATTCGGAGATGATCACAGGCCCAAATTTTACACAAACCGATTGGTCAGATCTGTGGATTCCTAATTTCCGTAGGTTAAAAATAACTCCTGATGGGGTGAGACCATGATCTAGTTTTTTATTTTTCATGCTATTTGCTGAAGTTAAAAGTGGGAAAGATTCATTTCCTGTTTGATGACTTCTATATCTAAATGTTGAAGGTATTTTGTACTGAGAACCAAATCAAGTACTTAAAACAATTATAAAGCCTCAAGATGATGACAACACGGTTTTATTTTATTGCATTTAGTTATATGTGTATTCGCAAAGCTGCTCGTAGCCCAATTTTTTACTCATTTGATTTGACAAACCTCTCCCGATATTCGAAACAAGCCGTCCCCTTTGACCCCGATGGATATAGGTAGGAAAGTTTGATCCGATTCCAATCAAGATTTTGTTTTAATTTTCTATGTGCGCTTATTAGGATACACATATTTAGCTAATTTAGTAAAGAGTTGAATCTCATACCGGATAACTAATATATTTAGTTTTCCTGAGAGTCGACTCTCTGGATATAAAAACATCTTGCACCTTTTAGAGCTGTGGTTAGGTCAGATTTAGTTGAAGATTGAAGGATTTCGGTAATGAATGGCCGGACGATCCAACTTTTTATTCTGTAAGTCTTGGAGTATAAATATAGAGTGGTGCCATGATGGTATTTTTAGAATTATTTGCGACTATCCACTTTAATAATGATTTATAGTGTATTGATCTGATGCTGATGCAGCCGATGAAGCGATCTCAGGTTTTCCTCAGTCAATGGTTTGCCGTGATGCTGATGTTGAGCATATCGAATTTGTTTGGATCTGCGCGGAATCTTGATGAGTGCTGATGTAGGTCAAAAGGTGATCTTCAGATGTCAGCCTAAGCGTCTTAAATCCAGTAATAGTATAGAAATTAGAGTATTCCCTTTTCTTAGGTAAATGACCACGATTACGGCTAAGTTTGAAATGAAACCTCATTCAATATCAAAAAATAAAAATGTTTCGTCACTGGTTTGGATTGCGCGATTTATATCGCAGAATTGTAAGATCCAGTAGTGGGCGGTCATCAGATGAAAGACACTTTGGGAATAGGCAGAATCTATCTGATTGTTCCTAAAGGGAAAAAATTGAAAAGCCCTGAGCTGTATAAAAGAACTAATGTTGAACTGATGGAAATCATCAAAACCCTGTGTTGAATGTTAGATTCAAAGCTTTTGTCTCTTTTGTAAAAATCTCCCTGTAATTGGTAGAGAACGCCAATCAGTGAGGAATTCAACCAACTCTTTGAATTGGGCTGTTGTATTTAATTATTCTAGTCAACTTTGACCTGTAGCTTCGAGCCTTACGCCTTCTCGGTAAAATAACTGTTCCCTCTTACCTTAATCTTAACTATCTCAATCCAGTCAATTTTTTTTGAATTTTTGCCATGCTAATTTGAAGCAATGAAAAAAATCTTCAAAATTTCCGCTTGGATCATACTTACCTTTTTGGTTTTGATTCTAGCGGGCGGCAGCCTTTTCGTTTATAAAGTGAAAAACGGTTTCCCCGTATCCTACGAAACTGAAATCCCAAAAATCGATTTTACAGCTGGGCAAAAGGCAGTTTTGTTATTTTCTAAAACCACGGGCTACCGTCATGGTGAATCGATAGCTGTCAGCAAAATAGCTTTTGAGGAAATAACTGCTACAAACGGCTGGTTTCTTTATCAAACCGAAGAGGGCGGCGTATTCAATCGCGAGCAACTGGAAAAATTTGACGCAGTGATTTTCAATAATTCCACCGGTCGGGTACTCAATGACGAGCAGCAAAAGAACCTGAAAGAATATGTGGAGAAAGGAGGGAAATTAATTGGGATTCATGGCTCGGGCGATGATTCTCACCATTGGGACTGGTATAATAAAAACCTGCTTGGGGCTAAGTTTTCACATCATCCGCTCAATCCACAATTGCAGAAGGCCGAAATCAATTTAGGAGTAGACTTAGATTCTGCACTATCCAAAGGATTATCTCAACGCTGGACTCATACGGATGAATGGTATGTGTTTTTCGAAAATCCTGATGTGAATGGTTTTCAAATTCTCTACACCATTGATGGTGAGAAGATTTTTCCTGATGGAAATTTGCTTTGGATTACGAACAAAGACTTCGGTATGGGGAAAGTACATCCCGTGGCTTGGTATCGAGCCATTGGAAATGGTAAAACTTTCTATACCTCTATTGGTCACGATGAAAAAGCATGGTCGCAGAAGCCTTTTTTAAAGATGCTTGAGAATGCTGTGGAGTGGTGATAAAGTAAAGTGATTTGATTAGGCTTCGGATTTGATAGTTTGGTACTAAAAAAAGATTAGGATAAAGCTCTCGTAATGACGCAGTAAATATTTTGCCAAAGGCAAAACCGTTATCAGCCCCGAATGCAGCGCAGCGAAATTCGGGGTTTTATTCGGATGCTGATGTTATGGAGTTGCAGAAAAAAATAATCACTAATTTGAAACTGTTTCTTTCAATAAAGTAATCTCGCACCATGTATACACGTTTTGCTAAGGCAGTTTTGCTGATCATCTTGGTAGGTCTTTTGGCAGGTGCTATATTTTATCTAGCTCCTGGATTCTATAATAAGTGGGTGGTT
>JBDNIP010000443.1:0-3046 GCA_041688245.1 Algoriphagus sp. | reverse complement strand
GCGCATAAATTTTACGGCATCAAAGGCTCTTTCAATATTTTTTTCTTTAGTCTTCATAATTCATTAATTCTCTTGGTGAACGAATATCTATTGGTTTATATCCTTCCGCAATATTTACGGAATTATAACCTACAATTCTTACTACGTTTACGATATGTTTAAAATTCCAGCTTATTAAAATGTTCGCATTATGAATTGTTGCCAAAGCAATGTGCAAACAATCTGCATATGATGTTGACCCAACAACCCTTTCGTCGATATATCTTTTGGCTAAATTGACTGATTCGATATCTGATTTCACATATTTAGTTGAATTTTTTTGGAAGCAAGGCAACTGTCGCTTTTATTTGGTCAGGCGCATTTTCCAATTCCATTTCCGTAACATTGGAGTAGATTATTTCAAACTCAGATTTTTTAATCCGCTTAAATAAAGGCTCTGTAAAATCCTTGAACTCTTCGTCATGCAATCCGCCAAAAATTGAAGTGCCCAAATAAATTAGCTGTTTTTTCATTTCCTGAATTTACGAAATTAAGCGAGATGTTAAATTGGAGACGGATTTTTTGAATTATACATAACGTTTATCAAGGTGAGCTTTGGTATGTTCTAGCACGAACCTTTCCAATGAAAAACTTACTTCGAGGAATCCATAAAATCTCCAAATGGGACAGGCCAAGCTACAACGTACATGCGATAAGTGTGGCTTGAATGGTAAATAAAGACTAAATAGATAGTCATTACAACGGGGCAAACAAAAAATAAAAAAGGGCCTAGAAAGGATGAAACACACCCTAGCTCATCAAATCAACCGGCTTACCGCCTTGCAAAAAAAGAACAAAGACATCAGGCCCGATGAAATCCAGGCAGCAATTGAAGCACGAAATACCTTATCGGTTCTCATCAAAAAGGCAAGCGTGCGATTGGATGCGGTGCAGCTGATCAGGAAGGAGTAGGGGTGTGATGAAGTTTGACGGGGAATATGGGTGAAGTTTCTTTATGTGATTGAACTGGTGAAGTGTTCAGTAATTGATTCGCAATTTGTAATTGGCGTTTCGACCACCTTCTGCTGTTTGTTGTAAAATGCCTTTTACCACCAAGTCTTTTATGTCCCGTAAAGCGGTATCAGTAGAGGTTTTGGTGATTTTTGCCCATTTTGAAGTTTGTAATTTCCCTTCAAATCCATCAAAAAGTTTGTTGAGCATTAAGCGCTGTCGTTCGTTGATGGATGTTTGTTCGTGCAGTTTCCAAAATTCAGCCTTTAGCAATATTTTCTTTGCCGTATTTTCGGTGGCAAGCATTGCGTTTTTCAGGCAATTTAAAAACCATTCGATCCACGCAGTAATGTCGCCTGTGCTATGTTGTACTTTTTGCAAAATTTCGTAGTAACGTTTGCGTTCTACTAAAATTTGGCTCGACATACTGTAAAAACGTTCCCCACTACTTTCGGCACGGGCAAGCAACATATCAGCAATAGCCCGACCAATTCGGCCGTTTCCGTCATCAAAGGGGTGAATGATGATAAACCAAAAATGAGCAATAGCGGCTTTTAGAACGGGATCAAGCTTATATTCATCGTTGAACCAATTTAAAAACTTGTCCATTTCTGCTTTTACAAGTTCCTGTTTTATGGCTTCGTAATGTACTTTTTTTTTTCCCATTGCACCTGAGACTATTTGCACTTCGCCTGTACGATATTTGACAACTTCTATTTCATAAGTCCCGCTATATCCGGTGGGAAAAAGTGCTGCGTGCCAACCAAACAAACGTTTTTCAGTCAATGGTAATTTGTATTGCTGGGTGGCATCAAGCATCATTTCTACAACACCTTCTATGTGTCTGCTACTCGGCACAAGTCCTGCAGTGTTGATGCCTAGCCGTCTTGCGATGGATGAACGCACTTGCTCGTAGTTGAGCAATTCACCTTCTATTTCAGATGATTTTACTACGTCTAAGGTTAAGGCGGTAAGTGTGGCTTCTTCCTTGGCAGAAAATCCGAGCGCGTTCATTTGCCCGATGATTTTGCCTTGCATTAACCTGACTTCGCCAAATACCGCATTTATGGCTCTATCATCCCAAATAAAGTCCGTCCAGTTTTTATGCTCGTAAATGTATTTCACCATTGCCTCAAATCAACTGTCCTGCAAATATACCTATTATTTACCGCAAAAATGCGGTGATTAGTTAGTTTTTTCACCGCATGAGAAGTTGTTTGATAGGTCGTCCGAACATAATCTATAGACCTTGTATGCCCAGTATGGAGAATTTAGAGTGAGAAATCCGGCAAATCTGGACTAGTACTTGAATTGATTTTCGTGCTTGAAACTTCAGGAAAGCAACGAATTGACATCGATCGATTCCTTCCTCCTACACCGCTGCGAATCGTAGTGGACCATACGGAAGAGGAAGTGACCGGTAGTTATTCCGTAGCAATGCTCAACAAAAGCGTCGTACTCGGAAGGATGGATTCCTTGCTGGACAATGACGTATTTGTGGAAACGATGCTGCCCGATATGATTTCATCCGGTATGGATATAGCTGAAGAGATGGGCGAACGTGAAATAGAAAAGGGCTTGGAACGGATGAAACGCACCCTGGATCGTGAAATCAATCGGCTTACCGCCTTGCAGAAAAAGAACAAAGACATCAGGTCCGATGAAATCCAGGCAGCAATTGAAGCACGAAATACCTTATCTGCCCTTATCCAAAAAGCAAGCGTACGATTGGATGCGGTGCAGCTGATCAAGAAGGAGTAGGGGTGATTACGCCCAAAGTCTATGTGAAATTCAAAATTCAAGAAGAATTGACTACGTTTAGGGGGGTTCAGTGCCACAGAACTTCAGAGGCAATTGGGAATGAAGCGATATGAGCCAGTATTCAGGATGTATCATAAACTCAGAATAGTCATGAGCAAAAGGGATGATGACTGTATACTGGAAGATCTAGTTGGATACGGCTAAGCATTTGCAGGTAAAGCGACAAAACCTAAAGCCAAAAACAACCTGAAAAGAGGGCGAGGAAGCCAGAAGCAATCAAAAGTGGAGCTAATGG
>JBDNIP010000442.1:0-10902 GCA_041688245.1 Algoriphagus sp. | reverse complement strand
CATTTTCCGGGAGCAGCAAATCGTGTGGATGAAAGCTTTCAAGGGACTAAAGGAAAAGTTTATATGAGTGGAGGCAATCATGGAGTTCTGACTGACTGGAAAGGCAATGCGCTCTATAATCATCCACGCGACAACCAACCAAATCCTTACCAGCAAGAACACGATGAGCTTTGGGCTGTTTTGATGAAAGGTGAGTATAAGTTTGCAGATGCTGAAAATGCGGCGAAGAGTACTATGACTTCGATTATGGGGCGATATGCAACCTATTCTGGTAAGCCATTGACTTGGGATGAAGCGATGAACGGGTCTGTAGATCTGTTCCCTGAGGAGTTAGATTGGAATGCTTTGCCGAAATTACTTCCTAATTCTGATGGATATTACCCACACGCAGTTCCTGGAAAAACCAAAGTTATTTGATCATGGAACGAAGAAATTTTATTAAAAACATAAGCTTTGGGACAGCGGCATTAGGTCTCGCAGGGGCGAGTACGCTTTCTTCATTTGGAATGAAGAAAGCTCTGCCTACCTTCAATATGGACTTTGCTCCACATTTTGGGATGTTTAAAAATTCGGCATCGGGAGGTATTTTTGATGAGTTGAGGTTTATGGCAGATCAAGGATTCCGGTCCTTGGAAGATAATGGACTGCTCAAACGATCGGTAGAAGATCAGGAGAAAATAGGGAAGCTATTAAGCGAATTGGGAATGCGAATGGGGGTTTTTGTCATAGATGGAGGAGATAATTGGAAGGTCTCGTTGACTACTGGCAAAGCGGATTTCTTAGCTAATTTCTTGGCTACTTGTCGCCAATCGGTAGAATCTGCCAAGCGTGTCAATGCCAAATGGATGACTGTAGTGCCTGGCTTTTTTGAGCGAAATCTTCCAATTGGAATACAAACGGGGAATGTCATTGAAGCATTGCGAAGAGGTGCCGAAATTCTTGAGCCCCATGGGTTAACCATGGTTCTTGAGCCCCTGAGTGATACTCCAGACCTCTTTCTAAGAAATGCTGATCAGACGCATATGATCTGTAAGGCAGTAGGTAGTCCAAGCTGCAAAATCCTCTATGATATCTATCACATGCAGCGAAATGAAGGAAACCTAATTTCCACCATGGAAAAAACTTGGGATGAAATCGCTTACATTCAAATTGGAGATAATCCAGGGAGGAAAGAGCCAGGAACTGGAGAAATCCATTTTGGGAATGTCTTTAAATTTATTCATGAAAAGGGCTTCAAAGGAGTAATGGGGATGGAACACGGCAATGCTTCACAAGAAATTGAAGGCGAAAAAGCGCTTATAGCAGCCTACCGAAATGTAGACATCAGGAACTGACTCAAATGAATAAATTTCTTTATGGACTTTCAATTCTGGCTTGCTGCACTTCATGCTCCAAGAAAAACCAACAGATCGTAAATGAACCTAAAGGCTGGGACTTAATAGAAACTCCGGTTGATGCTTCGCTGAGAGGACTATCTCCGCTCACATCGGATATAGCATGGATAAGTGGTACCAAAGGAACTTGGCTTCGTACACTAGATGGAGGTAAAAATTGGGAACACGGTGTAATTGATGGACTGTCAGATGTGGATTTTAGATCCATTCATGGATTTGATGCTGAAAACGCAATTGTAGTTTCTGCAGGTCAGCCAGCAGTAATTTATAAGACCTCAGACGGGGGGAAATCCTGGATACTTACCTATCAAGCTGGTCAATCGGCCTTTTTGAATGGGATTGCATTTTCGGATCAAAAAACAGGTTTTGTGTTTGGAGATCCTGTTGATGGTAATTGGGTGATTTTAAAGACGTTAAATCAAGGAGAATCTTGGTTTTTAATTCCGAATCTTCCCAAATTTGTAGCTGGAGAGGTAGGTTTTGCAGCGGGTTCAAGTTCAATAGTCGTAATTGGCGACTTATTAGCACTAGGAAGCGGTGGAAGAGAGACTAACTTACATATTTCTAAAAATGGCGGGGAAAGTTGGGAAAAATTCGTCTCTCCACTTAGTCAGGGAAAGGATTCGCAGGGAATTTTTGCAGTGACAGGCCTAGTGACGGGTGAGTTATTCTGTGTAGGTGGTGATTATTTGGAGGAAGGATTGGCGCAGGGTAATGTTGGTATTTTCTTGACATCTACCGATGAGTGGGTTACAGTCGATACGCCACCGGCTGGATATCGATCGGGAGTGGCTTACTTTAATCAGGAAGAATGGTTAATTACTGTTGGTCCAAGTGGGTCTGATTTTTCTAATAATAGTGGAGTTAATTGGAAGAAATTTTCCACAGAGGGATTTCATGCTGTGAAAACAGGCAGTACTACTGGATCAGTTTGGGCAACGGGAGCTAATGGAAAAGTTGCCAAACTAAAATTTTGAAATTAATGCATTGATTTAATTACGATTGTTGCGGCTTTTGAAGGAATTAATCATTTTTACATAAATTGAGTTATTAATAAAGTTTGGAAATGTATTAGTGGAAGTCATATTTTCGAAGTGCTTTAACCTAAATTTGTTTGTAAATTAAAATAAAAAATGTTTGAAATAATTCCATCCATATGGCTAATTAATGGGAAATGTGTTCGCTTGAAAAGGGGGGATTTCGCTACCCAGAAGGTTATTTCCAATAACCCACTTGAAATTGCACAAGCCTTTGAATCCATAGGGCTTACCCGGCTTCATTTGGTAGATTTAGATGGGGCTAGAAGAGGGGAGCCAAAAAATTACCATATTCTCGAAGCAATTACCGGATATACTGATTTGAAGGTGGATTTCACCGGAGGTATTAATACCGATGGTGACGTGATCAAATCCTTTGAATTTGGAGCTTCTACAGTAACTTTAAGTTCTGCAGCAGCGAATCATCCGGAGCGTTTTGCACAGTTGCTCCTTTCCTATGGTAGAGAGAAAATCAATCTTGCTGCCGATGTGAATCCTTCTGATTATAAATTAAAAATAAGAGGCTGGCTTAAAAAAACAGAAATTGACCTGTTTGATCATATCGGGTTTTTTCATGATCGCGGGTTGAAATACCTGAAATGCTCTGATATCACTAGAGATGGATTAGCGGAAGGTCCTAATCTCAAGCTATTTCAGGAGATTCGCAGTAGATTCCCTTCTATCCATTTGGCAGCAAGTGGAGGCGTGAGAGGTATAGATGATTTCAGAAAACTGCGAGAAATGGGTGTCACAGCCGCGGTATTCGGAAGAGCTTACTATGAGGGGCTTATCAGTATTGCAGAATTGAAAGAATTCAATGATGAAAACAAATAAAAAAAGAGGCTTGAGCCTCTTTTTTTATTTTTGGTCTGCTTTAAATTTATCGACTATGTATAAAAAAATATTGAAATTTAATGTTGAAGGAGCTGATTCAGGTTTTTTCCCTTCACCCACTATTCCAGTTTCTTTTTTGGCGGGAATCGTTTTTGAAGTGTTATTCAGACTTTTCGCTACTATTGAAGTTTGACCATTAGTCTCCTTTGACGGTGATACTATTTCGAGATTAGGCTTATCAATCGGCTTTAACATCTCTGAGTCAACTTTTCTCATGTCCTCTTGTGCAAAAGAGACTACTGAAAAAAAGCAAAGCGTCAGAATAGTGATACCGGAGATAACAGTTTTCTTAAAATTGATAGTTACTAAATCTGGCATGATAAATATTTGAAGAGCACCATTTTGACTTATCCTAAATTTAAAGGTGCTTAATATTAATGAAAAAATCAACTATGCAAGCGATTGATTACGAAGATTTCGAAAAAATTGACCTCCGTATCGGAACGATTATAGAAATTGAAGGTTTTTTTAAGGCAAAAAATCCATCCTATAAAATTTGGATAGATCTAGGACCTGAGCTTGGGATAAAAAAATCATCTGCACAAATCACTACTTTTTATAGGAAAGAGGACTTGATCGGTACTCAAGTGCTCTGCATCTGTAATTTCAAATCAAAACAAATTGCAGATTTTATGTCGGAAGTTTTGGTTACAGGTTTCTTAGCCGCTGACGGTGGCATAGTTTTGACCACAGTCGAACGTAAAGTACCAAATGGATCTAAATTGCACTAATCAATTATATGATTATCCGCAATCATGCCACTACCCTAATTTTCTTTGCTCAACTGGGGAGGCAGGCCCGCCACAGCGAGGCAGGCCGATGGTTCTCCTGTATCGAAGAAGTACCGGTAATGCTAGTGTTTACCATATATTAAGCTGCTTTTTGATTTTTACTGGTGCAATTGGGTACATATGCAATCAATTATTATGATTATCTGCAATTATTCCAGCTGCTTTTTTTCTTTGTTATAAGATGTTAGTCGTCTGGTATGAGGGGATGATAGTAGACAGAAGGAAGTATTTCCGATGAGCTTCTTTCTATGGCAGTCAGGACCACCTATTATACATTACTTTTGACTTTCAATGGTAGAAAAGCGGATATACATATCAATCAGTTATTCGATAAGTGAAATCTAAAGGATCAGGAAACTTAAAATAGAACCCAGTCTTACTGATAGCGCTAGATCCGATAAGACGATTTTCTTTTTCTTCTTCAGATTTATAGCTTTTTGGCAGAGTAAGCCCTAGTTTTTCTGCGTTTGAACTAAATATATCTCTTTTTTTTGGATGAATTGGTGCGACCGCATTGAAGGTACGATTCCAAAGGTTAGTAGATAGGGTCCATTCCACAATCCCGATAGCATCGCTTTGATGAATGTAATTGACCCTACTTTCCCCATCCACATTTTCTTTTCCTGAAAAGTAGTTCAAAGGAACCCGATCTTCTCCCATTAAGCCTCCGAATCTGATTACAGTTGAATCAAAAGAATTATTTTTTTGAAAAATTGATTCTGCCCTTAGCAAGATTTGGTTTCCTACTGTACTGTCGTCAAGATTTTCATTTTCATCATAGGATATTTTTCTGGATTCTTTGGGATAAATACTTGTACTTGACATAAAAATAACTTTTTGAATCGATGAGTTTTCCAATAGATACTTCAGAAATTTTAATTGCTCCAGGTAAAATTCACCAGATTGATACGCTGAGCCAGGCGGAATAGTAATAATAGCAATATCCATTTCAAACAGCTTTTGGAATGAAATTCCCACAGGGTGAGGATCAAGTTTAAACTGTACGGTGTTGAATCCTTCGTTTTTAAGTTCAGCAAGTTTCTTCGGAGAAGTAGTACTCCCGATGACAAAATGACTTTGTTGATAAAGTGATCGAGCGAGGGGCAAACCTAGCCAACCAAGTCCAATAATTGCGATGTTCATACGGCTTTAAAATAAAAATCCTTCCGGCTAGCAGAAGGATTTTTATTTCAGTTTTTTTTAGGCATTGTTCCTAGGATATAATCCCAAAGTGGTGTGCTAACTCCAAACGCAGCATCTGGATTCTTGTAGTGGTGAATTGCATGATTTATCCAAAGGATCTTTAAGAAATTCTTTGGTGGTGGATATGCGTGAACAATAAAGTGCACTGACAAATATCCTGCATACCCAATTAAAAAACCTGGAAGAAAATAATATCCAAATTCTCCCAAAGTCAACTTAAAAATCAGATAAAGTATGACCGCATATGCTGCACTAACAAGTGGTGGCATTGCTAATCTGTCTTTATCTTTTGGATAATCGTGATGAACGCCATGCACACTGTATTGAATTTTGTCTTTGGTAGGTGTATCATGATCCATATGGAAAAAATGCTTGTGCATCATGTACTCTACAAATGTGAAAAACAGAAAACCACTTAGAGAAATTAATATTCCTGTAACTATCGAGATTTCTGTCTGCGAATAACCGGTGTAAAAGGATATACCAGCCATCACCAAAAACATAGTAATGGGGATGGAAATATGTGTTCTCGACATCCTTTCCAAAAACGGGCTAGAAAACATATGGGCTGATCCAAAGTTGTCTGGTTTTTCCAATCTTCCAATCTTTTTCATACTTCAATTTGATCAATATTAAATAATAGCTCAAAAGTTTAATCTTAAATTCATTACTGTAAATATAAAGAAAAGTCGTTTTTAATACGAACTAAATAATCAAAATCTCTCACGTTACATTTAAATGATTGCCAAACTATTTTTAATTATTTTATTATAGTAGGCTATATACAACGGCAGGATCTCTGAAATATCAAATTCTTTTGCCCGAGCTAGCGCGTTAGACTTGAATGTTGGCAAGTTTTCTTCATCCAAAATAAACAGTGCTTTTTCTTTCATATCTTGCACATCTCCGATATTAGAAACGAAACCGGTTACTCCGTTAATGTTTAATTCCGGAATACCACCAGCATTAGAGGAGAGGATAGGAACCTCACAAGCCATAGCTTCCAATGCGGCTAAACCAAAGCTTTCTTTTTCGGAAGGCATCAAAAATAAATCAGCTACAGAGAGTACTTCCTCAACCGCCTCCAGTTTACCTAAGAATCTCGTGTCGTCCGAAGTACCTAATTCCCTGCAAAGTCGCTCCATTCGATCCCGCTCTGGACCATCCCCTACCAATAGTAGTTTAGCTGGGATTGATTTTCGAACTTCAAAAAACACCTGAATTACATCCTCTACCCGCTTAACCTTTCTGAAATTTGAGGTATGAACTAATAGCTTTTCTCCATTGGGACAAATTGCAGTTTTAAAATGCTCTTTCTTTAATCGCTTGAAGCGATCCAAATCGATAAAATTTGGAATTACTTCGATATCGCGCGTCACGTCAAAATGCGCATAAGTTTCACGTTTCAAATCTTCTGAAACAGATGTAACGCCATCAGATTGATTGATCGAAAAAGTCACCACGGGTTCATAGCTTGGATCCTTTCCGACCAGCGTGATATCTGTTCCGTGAAGTGTAGTGATAACTGGGATTTCGATTCCTTGTGTTTTGAGAATCTGTTTGGCCATATATGCCGCCGAGGCATGGGGAATGGCATAATGAACATGGAGTAGATCCAGCTGTTCGTATTTCACAACGCTGACCATCTTACTTGCTAGCGCAAGCTCATAGGGTGCATGCTCAAACAAAGGATAACTCTTAATGTCTACTTCATGATAAAGTAGATTCTGACTAAAACAATCCAAGCGTGTTGGCTGGCGATAGGTTATAAAATGAATTTCATGACCCAATTTAGCCAATCCCTTACCCAATTCGGTCGCCACTACTCCACTGCCTCCAAAGGTTGGATAACAAACAATTCCAATTTTCATATCATTAGGGAGTACTAGGTTTTAAATTGTTTTTGTAACACATATAAACCTTGTTTTTGTTCAATTTAAATTTTTTTTATGGATCCATTCAAGATATCGGTGGGTTCAGCCCTCCAAAATCAGTAATAAAATAGTTGACGTTGAATTTCTGAGGGTATTCCAATAGGCTGACTTTTCAATTTCTTGTATAGTGGCGAACTAACTAGTTTAGACTATCAATAAAATCAACGTGTCTAGCTCAATAATACTATTTGGTGTTCAAAGTTGCATAAATCTCTAAAAGTGACAAGTAAACGAATTATCAAAGGTTAATCTGAGTAAGCTTTGGATAAGTAATCCACGGGATGAAATCCGTAGTAAAAAATCAAAAAGCTTTTACCGACTGCGGCGAAAGTTGCTGTGGTAGATTGCTTGATAAGCACCTTTTGGGAAAATAATAAATATCCAATTGCATCTTATATCGGTGAAGACGCAATCCAATTGATTTTGGAGTAAAACGCTATGATAGATGGGTAATTGATATTCAGAGCTTTGTACATGTACTTAAAGATGGAGAGGCTGAAGTTCCAAAGGCAATTTGAGCTTGCCGGGAAGATGTAAGAGTAGGAAGTAGAGCTGCTCGTGCAGCTGTCAAACTAAGTGTAAAAGGAATTGAAGTTGCTCGTAATCAGCGTATTCTGATGAATTTGTTTGGTTCAGAGTATGTGGTGTGTGGTACTGGGCGACCGGTGGTTCATGCAGTACATGATTTAGGTAATGACCTAGGTTGGGGATTAAAGTAAGACAGTTCGTCCAGCAGCAGAGAAACTGCTCATATCAAATGGTCTTTTCTTTCGATGGATTTCCATTGCTGGAAGCTCCAAAACTATCGCTGTGGAAGAGATGGCAGTTGTTACTGGGAAGGCTGGACATTATTTAATGGATACTCAGGAAGGATTGATTTTGATAGGCAAAAAATGAATAAGTTCAAGTAATAAGGAAATCAATACGATTTCCTTATTACTCATTTTCTCTATTTGACCAATGCCCGGTAAATAATGTCGTGAATATCTGTTCGGATATTTTCTTTCAGCAACTTCGTATTGTTTGCGTCGGGATAGACTCTGTTGGATAGAAATACATAGATCAAATCATTTTCAGGATCTGCCCATACACAAGTGCCGGTAAAACCAGTGTGGCCAAATGTGCTCTTTGGGGCCAAGTCACCAGACGAACCGCCACTGCCCCTCTCTGGATTTGGCTTATCCCATCCCCATCCTCTTCGACTTTGGCTAGATTGCCTTTTTGTGAATTTCGCAACTGTTTTATTTCCTATCAGGCTTACATCTCCGTAATAGCCCTTATTTAGCATAAGCTGCATCATTACTGCAAGATCATTGGCTTTGCCGAATAACCCTGCGTGACCCGCAACACCCCCATACATGGCGGCTCCGGGATCATGGACATATCCCTGAACTTGTCTCTTTCGGAAAGCTATGTCATTTTCAGTAGGGGCAATATTATCCAAAGGCATTTTCAAAAAAGGATTGAAAGTCATAGTATGGAGTCCAAGAGGCGTATAAAAGTTTTGCTCCAAAAATACTTCCATCGGCTGGTTTACGATGGCTTCCACTACTGCCTGCATAAAATACATCGTTAAATCTGAATAGACATAGCCATATTTTTGGGATGCTGATAGCTTTGACTGTAGCTTGGATTCAACGGTCCATTTCCAGATCTTTTCTCGTAAATCGTCTTGGCCATACATATCATTTGATATGGGGCTGGAAAATCCTGGTCCTTTGGTCGCTTTATAGAATTCAGATTTCCAAGCACCATTTTCAACAGTTTTAACATAATGGGGAATGTAGGCTGCCAAACCTGATTCATGAGTCATAATATCTTTCAATACCAGTTTTTCTTTATTGGTGCCTTTCAGCTCTGGTAGATAATATCCCAACGTACGATCCATAGCTAGCTCGCCCCTACTTTCCAAGAACATCACTGCCTGAGTGGTAGCTAACACTTTGGTGATAGAGGCCAAGTCATAGACTGTTTCGGAGTTAACCTTTGGGCTGTTCTTATACTCCAGTTGTCCATAGGATCGCTCAAATACGATTTTTCCATTTTTAGCAACCAATACATTTACCCCTGGAGTGGCCTGAATAAGAATCGCTCGCTCGGCAACTGCATCGATTTTTTCGAGAATTCTGCTGTCAAGTCCAACGCTTTCCGGTGTGCCGTAGGAAAGTCTTTCAAGTCCGGGCAAAAAGCCCCCCGCACCATAAGCGAATTGACTGCTGACAGATACAGGTAAAATACCTGTTGCATTCCTAGCCCCAAACAAAATCTGTGGGCTAAGCATTTGTGTCAGTTCGTTATTCTCGAAAGCTAGCACGACATTTAACAGTCCATCGAGACTTTGGGCTGCATAAGCATTTCCAAAAAGTACGGTGACCACTTCTTGTCGTTTTGACAAGTCTCTGATCAATTGGATATCTGAAGCTGCTATGCCGAACTTTCGACTTGGGCTGTTGCTCACTCCCATAAGACCAACAACTAGTACATCAAAATCCTCTAACTGTTTTATAGCGTTGTAATGCGTTGTTTCATTGGCAGCTTTCTGAATAGAAAAGTGCTCAAATTTTGCATATTTGCTCAAATACTTCTGAAATGTTGCTCCATCACCGCCAATACTCAGACTTGCAAATTTTTTCAGATCAAGCTTTTTGAAGGGGATTAGGTTATCCTTGTTCGAGGCTACCGTGGTTGCTCCAGCGTATAATTCCTCGATGATTTTATCTGTTTCCGGGCTATGAAGTCGGTCGATGAGCTCATATGTGTTGATGGGTATAAACTGATCTAATCCCGCCCAATACTTAGCCTTTAGGATCTTTTTCACTCTCCGGTCAATCTCACTTTCAGAAATCAATCCATCAGCCACCGCAGTTTTGATCAAGACTTTTGACTTAGCTACATCCATTGAATACAATAGAATGTCATTGCCTGCTAGCAAAGCTTTGACTTCCACCTCGCCAGGCAGCTTTCCTTTTGCTACACCACGCATATTTAAGGCATCCGTAAAAATCAATCCTTGGAAATTCATACGTTTTTGGAGTAGGTCAGTTACCACTTTCTTCGAAAGACTAGTAGTACTGTTTGCTACTGGGTCAAGGCTCGGGATATTTAGATGTGCAACCATCACCGACATCAAATTCGCTTTGAACAGTTGCTTGTAAGGATACAAGTCGATATCCCAAATTCGCTTTTCAGGATGTTTGATTACAGGAAGTGCATAGTGGCTATCGGTCTCAGTATCTCCATGACCAGGGAAATGTTTGGCATTGGCAATGACACCGTGATCTTGAAGTCCCTTCATGTAAGAAACCGCACGCCTAGCAACCAATTCTTTATTTTCACCAAAGGCGCGATAGCCAATCACTGGATTATCTGGATTAGAATTAACGTCGACTACGGGTGCAAAATTGATGTGCATTCGCAGCTCCTTGAATTGGCGAGCTATTTCTTCACCCATTTGGTAAATGAGCTTATCATCTTGAATAGCCCCCAAAGTCATTGCTTTTGGAAAATCTGGAACTGAGTCCAATCGCATACTGATTCCCCACTCTGCATCCATAGCAATGAACAAAGGGGTCTTTGCCTGGGCTTGGTAGAGATTAGTCAGCCTAGCCTGTCGTCCTGGTCCCCCTTGGAAAAAAATAATACCACCAAT
>JBDNIP010000441.1:0-17391 GCA_041688245.1 Algoriphagus sp. | reverse complement strand
CCGAAGTCAATTTTTCATTTATTTTACCCTTAGGCTGTTTCATAATGGTTTTACTTTTTAGTCTTCGAGCGAAAAATTTAGTATAAACTTAACATTCAAGCCCATGAAATCACTTCTTATCCTAATTGCATTCGCTACGATGATCTTTCCTATTCAAGCACAAAATATGACGCTACCACTTTGGAATGGCAGCCCTCCACTTCAAAAGGAAATGGATCTCAAGGAAAAAGTCGTGTCAGAGGGAATCGTCAGAATCGGGAATGTGCAGATCCCAACCATCGAAGTCTATCTTCCAGCAAAACAGATTGCAACTGGACAGGCAGTGGTGATATTCCCTGGCGGAGGTTACAGTATTTTAGCTTACGATTGGGAAGGGACAGATTTTGCCAAATGGCTCAATTCTCAAGGGATTGCCGGGATAGTGGTGAAATACCGTCTTCCAAAATCTGCTTCACTGACAGATCCAAAAGAAGTCCCGCTAATGGATGCACAGCGAGCGATTCGCTTGGTTCGGCAAAATGCTTCAGACTGGAACATCGCCCCATCCAAAGTTGGGGTCATGGGATTCTCAGCTGGTGGACATTTGGCTTCGACGCTCAGTACGCAATATTCACATACGGTTGATCGGACTATGGATGCGGCAGATGCACTTTCTGCGCGACCTGACTTTTCAATCTTAATTTATCCGGTCATTACTTTTGTCAGTCCTGCCATTCACTCTGGATCGATGAAAGCGCTTTTAGGAGAAAATCAAACTGAGGAATTAAAAAAACGGTTCTCTGCGGAGTTGAATGTCACCGCTGAAACACCTCCAACCTTCTTGGTTCATGCCGGTGATGATACTGGAGTTCCTGTGGAAAATTCCCTGCTTTATTATGCTGCCCTTCGGGCAAAAGGAGTTGTTGCATCGCTGCATGTATATCCTGAGGGAGGTCATGGATTTGCTTTTGGAATGGGAAAAGGTCCAGTGGAAAACTGGCGTGATGTATTGTTAGACTGGATTAAAGCACTGAAATTCTAAATTAATTTTCAAATGGCTGTAAAAGTTATCGCTTTTGACGCAGATGACACACTTTGGGTGAACGAACCTTTCTTCCGCGAAGCAGAAGAAAAATTTGCAGCACTTCTGGAGGACTTTATGCCTCGCCACAGTTCACTCAAAGAGCTTTACCGAACCGAAATCGAAAATCTCAGTCTGTATGGTTACGGGATCAAAGGCTTTGTGCTCTCAATGATTGAGACGGCAATGCGGATTTCTGATCAAAAAATCTCTGTAATTTTAGTAGACAAGATCATTCAGATAGGACGTGAAATGCTGGAGAAACCAGTCGAACTCCTACCGGGAGTGGTAGAAGTTCTAAAAGAGTTAAATGGAGATTTTCGTATCGTGCTTGCCACCAAAGGTGATCTTTTGGATCAGGAACGGAAGCTGAAAAAATCAGGTCTGACAGATCACTTTCATCACATCGAAATCATGAGTGAAAAGAAAAACCCTGATTACAAAAAACTACTCAAGCATTTGGATGTTCAGGCTGATGAATTTTTGATGCTGGGAAACAGCCTAAAGTCCGATATCTTGCCTGTATTAGATCTGGGAGGCTATGGGATTCACATTCCATTTCACATCACTTGGGAGCATGAGGTGATTTCCCATCATGTTTCTCATGAGCGATTTTTTGAGGTAGCTAAAATCTCCGATGCGGTAAAAGTGATCCGAGATTTGGCGATTTGAGTAAAGAAGTCTACCTGATAATTAAGTAAATTAAGGCATGAATAATCCACGTAGAAAGAGTCTTGTGATCAATCAAATACATCCTGAAGATGAAGACAGGCTAGATGTGGAATATTGGATGAGTAAAACTCCAAGTGAACGGTTGGCTGAAGCGTATCGACTTTGTAGAAATTATTACCTATGGTTGAATGGAAGTTACCCTGATAAAATTGAACGCGTGGTCACCCAAAGAAACCTGTAATTTTTGAACCAGATTTCGTCGATTTTACCCAGCCACTAACGATCATCATAAAATTATTTCAATTACAGTCCTAGCTTCCTAGTTAATTTTCTAAAAACTCCTGATGAATATCCCCACTGCCTATCAAAAAGTCCCAGGAGTGATCATGGTTATTGTTTCTGCAATCTTCTGGGGCGTTACAGGCACTTTCGCACAGTTTCTTTTTGAGGAAAAGGAACTAAGTCCAGCCTGGCTAGTATGCTGGAGGCTAGTATTGGGTGGTATCATTTTGTTGATTTTCTCCCTTTCCCGAAGGCGAAAAGATACGTTCCAAATATGGAAAAAGCCTGCTGATGTACTTCAAATTTTCCTATTCAGTGTACTGGGAATGCTCGCAGTACAATTCACTTATTTCTATAGCATTTCACTTTCAAACGCTGCAACAGCCACGGTTTTGCAATACTTAGGACCGCTCATCGTGGTTGCATTCTTTGCTGTCAAAAATCGAAGATGGCCTATCCCGGTCGAATACATCGCCCTTGGCCTAGCTTTGGCTGGAACGTTCCTTCTAGTAACTCACGGAAGTTTTGACACCTTGGTGATTAGCAGTGAAGCGTTTGTATGGGGATTACTATCTGCGGTATCATTGGCTTTTTACACCATTTATCCCATGGATTTATTACGCAAATTTGCTCCCGCCACCGTGACTGGATGGGCCATGTTTTTAGGTGGATTAATGATGGTGCCAATCATGAAACCTTGGGAGATTCAAGGAATTTGGGATTTGGAGACATTTCTTGCTTTTGGATACATTATCCTTTTCGGGACAGTGCTCGCTTTTTACCTATTCCTCAGCTCTGTAAGTATTATTGGAGCGACCTATGCCAGTTTGCTATGCAGTGTCGAACCATTAGCTGCAGCAGGAACCGCAGTAGTCTGGCTTGGAGTTTATTTTGGACTGATGGATTGGATCGGAATGCTTTTTATTTTGATCACAGTCACTCTTTTGACAATAAATTCAAAAGATAAAATACCCAAAGCCTCTTCCACTAATCTAATTCCCCAGTACAAAATTAAAAACTCAGCTAGAAGTCCAGATTCTTAAATCCTGGACTGAAAAGTAAAGAGTTGATAATATCTTCCTTGCAAAGCGATCAACTCGTCATGTTTTCCATGCTCGACAATTTCTCCTTGCTCTACCACCAAGATTTGATCCGCTTGGCGAATAGTACTTAATCTGTGCGCAATCACAAAGGTGGTTCGGCCTTTCATCAATTCCTTCAAACTCGCCTGGATCAGTGTTTCTGATTCCGTGTCCAAATTGGATGTTGCCTCATCCAGGATCAATACTTTCGGGTCTGCTAAAATAGCTCTGGCGATAGCTACACGTTGGCGTTGTCCACCGGACAGCTTTACTCCTCTTTCACCTATCACAGTGTCCAGACCATCCTCAAGTCGGTCTGTAAATTCTTGGACGTATGCCGCATGGACTGCTTGCTCCAATAGGGCTTCTGATGCATCCGGTCTTGGAAATAAAATATTCTCTCGAATCGTACCTTCAAAGAGAAAGTCATCCTGTAAGACCACTCCTAATCTGGAGCGGAAAGACTCCAAGGTAACATGCTGTAGATCATGGCCGTCCAGTGTGATTTTACCAGAATCAGGATTTAAAAAAGTCGCTGCAAGGCCAGCAATAGTTGTTTTCCCAGAGCCTGAAGTTCCTACCAAAGCGGTCACTGAACCCGCTGGAGCAGAGAAACTCAGTCCTTTGATCACGTCTTTATCCTTCTCATAGGCAAATCTCACATCTTTAAAAACGATATCTCCCTTGAAATCCTGTATGGTTACATTACGCTTTTGATCATCAGCTTCCAAAGGTGAATTCATAATCTCTTCGGTCCGATCAAGTCCGGCAAAAGCCTCAGTAAGTTGAGATCCAATATTGGACATCTGGACTATTGGAGCGATCATAAAACCCAAGTAAAGTGTAAAAGCAAGAAAATCTCCGAAAGTCAGCTCCTCTTGCATGATCATGTAACCACCCATTCCCATGATTCCTGCTGAGGCCAAGCCCAATAAAAGTGCTCCCGCTGAGGTGACTATACTTGTTGCAGTCAAGCTTGCTTTTACATTTTGAAAAAGATCGTCAACCCCTTTTGCAAAAACACGAATCTCTTGTGCTTCTGCATTGAAGCCTTTGATCACTCGGATTCCTCCGAGCGTTTCGGTCAGTCTGCCAGTTACCTGAGCATTGATTTTACCCCGTTCTCGAAAAATAGGTCTGATTTTATCAAAAGCCTTTAAAGAAACCAATCCAAAAATAACAACTGGAGTGAGCACATAAAGCGTCATCATTGGACTGATATCGATCAGAAGAAACAATGAAATTATGGCGGTCAATACTCCTCCAATCATTTGGGCAAAACCCGTTCCTACCAAATTCCTGACGCCTTCTACATCAGTCATAATTCGCGAAACGAGTTCACCGGTTTTAGTATTGTCAAAAAATCGGATCGGTAATTTAATGATATGCGCCTGGACTTTAGATCGAAGTTTGGAGATCAAATTTTGAGCCTCTACACTTAATATTTGGGTCAAGGCATAGGAAGTAACAGACTGGATTACGATGGCTCCAACAACAACGGCAATAAGCCATTTGAGCTTATCGAGATCATTACTCGGAATGACATCATCGATTAGGATCTTTGTGGCCCCAGGAAGCACCAAACTTGCTAGTCGACTGATAATAATCAGGGATAGGCCTAAAAAAAGCTGATTTTTCCTTGGCCAGATAATTGTTTTGAAAACCGAGCTCATGGTGACTCGCTTTTCTTTAGGCAATCTTTGTGTTTTTTTCATAGTAACTAGGTGGCACAACCAAGAGCAAGAGATAAAGTTCTAATCGCGAATTATTCATAAAAAAACCCCGAATCACATTCGAGGTCAGTTTAATCCAATGGATTGGTTTATTTAATTTGTCTTTGGCAAGATATTAGAGATTAGCGATACTTTCTCGATCGGCTCGGAACCATTGGAATAAATTCGAACAACTGAGTTCTGAGCTCCCATTTTTCCCGCTGAGTTGAAAGAGACTGCAATCTCTGAAGTTTTACCTGGAGCGATTGGTTCTTTTGGCCAATTAGTGGCAGTACATCCACAAGTCACTGCAACATTAGAAATGATCAATGGCGTGTTGCCTGAATTGGTAAATTGAAAGTTATGAGACACTTTGTCGCCTTGAGTGATATTTCCAAAATCGATAGACTTTTCCTTAAATGTGATTGTTGCACCTGAATCTTGTGCATTTGCCTGGAATGAGAATACCAGTGCAACTAATGTAAATAGAATGCCTAATTTTTTCATGATTGTTTGATAGTTAAGTCTTAAATGCTTGTAAAAACCTTAGATACGAATGTAAGCTGTCCAAGATTCAAAAATAATAAAAATAGTGCCAAATATCCATTCCTGATAGCTTTCGATTTCCTAAAATCAGTTAAAATCTTCCTCACTTTTGCTCTTGAAGAAGAATGTCTGGTGGAAGTTTACTAGATACAGTTCTTCTGTGGCTCGAGTAATAGCGGTATAAAGCCATCGTGTAAAATCACGATCCACTTGATCTTCGGGCAAATATCCCTGATCCACAAAAACTGCTTTCCACTGACCACCCTGTGCTTTGTGACAAGTCAATGCATAAGCAAATTTGATCTGAAGTGCATTTAGGAAGGGGTCTTTTTTGATCAGTTCCTTACGCTCTGTTTTACTGGCCACATCTTGATAATCCTCCGAAACCTGCCGATAAAGATCTCTATATTGATCTCGGCTTAGTGAAGGGCTTGGAGAATGAAGTGTATCCAAGATCACCTTGGCTTCAAAATTTGGCTCATCCGGATAGTCCAATAGCCTCAATTCAAGGGTTGCAAACCGAAATCCATACAGCTCTTCATAATTTCGAATTTTCATTACCTCGGCCATATCTCCATTCGCCAGGAAATTAACCCGATCAGACTCTGCCATGTAGGTATAATTATTTTTCACAATCATCAAGAGATCGCCAGAGCTGATTTCGTCTTCAAAGAAATGAATTACTCGCCGGATGTACTGATTGTATTGAACGGCGGCTTTATTGGAGCGTGTGATGATCGTAGTATTCTCTGTGCCATACTTATCATAAGCATATCGCAGGCCATCTTCGAGACGCTCTCCAGTCATTTTGAAAATATCCGGAAAGCTTTTGGTAGCAATCTGAATCGCCGGCTTTTCTAGCTTAAGTTGGTCTCTGAGATTGGTTGCATTAAATAAAATCCCAGATTCCAATTTTTGTCGCATGACCTCAGTGAGCTCTATGTGATCAGCTTCCAAGCGGAAATGTCTCAATAAATAGCCGGCCTCCAGTGCTGGGCTGTAATCACTTCCGACAGGGGGCAGCTGAGCAGTATCCCCAACCAATATCAATCTGTTACCCGATCCATAAAAAACGAATGTGATGAGATCCCCTAACAGATTCCCAGACATTCCGCCGTCATCAGCAAGCATTGAAGATTCATCGATAATAAATACCGTATCCTTGTAGTAATTCTTTTGAAGAATAAATCCACCACTCAATGATCCATCTTCCCCTTTGGGCTTATAGATGATTTTATGAATGGTGTAAGCAGGTCTGCCACTGTAATTGCTCATCACTTTTGCAGCTCGACCTGTCGGAGCCAACAGAAGCGAACGCATAGCTAATTTTGGAAGAGACTTCACTAAAGCAGAGATGACAGAAGTCTTCCCTGTTCCTGCATATCCCCGAAGTACAAAAGTGGGTTTGGATTCAGCTGATAAAAGTAAATACTGATCCATTTTTTTAAAAAATTTGGCCTGACCAGCAGTTGGTGAAAAGGGGAAATTAGAAGTAAGTAAAAGTGAAGGCTTGAAAGAAGGCTCCTTATCTTTGGACATATCACGAATGTAAATGGCAAAAGACAATATCAGCAAGGAAATCGAATCAAAATTCGGAAATCATCTTCGTATACGGGTAAATGGGATTTTAATTGAAGAAGAAAAGATTCTTATGGTGAAGCACCAAATGGGAAATGAAAAAGTTTTATGGTCAGTTCCGGGTGGTGGAATGATCTATGGCCAAAGTGCGGAAGAAAATTTGATTCGGGAATTCATTGAGGAAACCGGTTTGGTAATTGAAATAAAAAAATACCTGTTTGTAAATGAATTTTTAGACCCGCCACTTCACTGTATGGAACATTTCTTTAAAATTGAAAAAATAGATGGGAGTCTAGTACTCGGCACTGATCCTGAACTACTTCCTGAGAACCAGATATTAATTGATATCCGTTGGATGAGCATAAATGAGCTTCAATCACTGCCGAACGAAGCCCTTCATCCAATCTTTTGGGGAATTAAATCACTGCAGGAACTAGTATTATTGCAAGGATATTTTAATTTTGAGAATAAGTCTATAAAATAAGATCTTTTAAAAACCATCAACCTTACTCAGATTTTAAAATTTTTACAAAATGAATATACCAAAAGTACTGTCCTTAGTGTTCTTCGTAGTGGCCATAGGTCTTGGATACTATCTATTTAAGGTTATAGATGATGTGGTTGAAGACGAGAAAAAAGTTGCGCTTATCGAAGCTGCAATTATAGAGAAGCTCCAAATGCTACGAGATGCTGAATTGGCGTATCAAGCTTCCAATGGAAACTATGCTGGCAACTGGAATGATCTAAAGAAATTTATCGCAGAAGGTAAAATCTGGCTTATTCAACGAACCGAAACTACCAAACTTCTAGAATACGGAAAAGAAGAAATCACAGTAAAATTCGATACGCTAGGATCTGTAAATGTGGTTGACTCCTTATTTAATGAGCGTAAATATCCAAACTTTAATCTGGAAGCGTTAGCAGTAGTTCCCGGATCCGGTGGAAAAATGTTTGAGTTTTTCGCAGATAAGGTGGAGAGAAATAAGTATGATGTAAGCGTGTTTGAAATCAGAGATCCTGCTCCAATCAATCCAAATAGAAAGTTGAACAACAATGAAAAAGCTTTGAAGGTTGGTTCTAGAACTGATGCTTCTACTGAAGGTAACTGGAAATAAACACCAGAATTTTGGAGACCAATCTTAAAGTTTATAAGAGTGACAGTTTTGATTTGCAGGATGCATTTCATCTGTCACTTTTTTTATATCCTAATTCAATTCAGATCTTTGCTAAGGATAAGAATGAAAATACGATCTGCATTCATTCCTATCAAGCTCTAAATTCAGCTAGTTTAGAAGAACTCATCTTGACAGATCCGCTTCTCGGCGCTGATCTTCCTGCCAAAATCTACCTTCATTCGCATTATTTTGCGCTCGTTCCGGGTGTCCTTTATCAGCCTGGAAAAGAAGAAGTTTATTTGGAATTTGCAGGAAAAACGCTGGACAATCCTTTCTATTTCAATACAGCGCTGGATAGTAACAACCTGCAGGTTCTTTCTGGTATTTCCGGAAAGTTGTTTAAAACTTTAAACGCCAGATTCTCAGAACTTATTTTTCACCACGGCTCAGTTTCTTTTCTCTCTTATTCATTCAAAGAGCGTTTCAATCTGATTGGGCAAGAGATTCTGATCTATGTTTTTGAAGGAAACATGTACTCAGCAGCATTCACAGATCAGGAATTAAGTATTTTCAACATATTTGAAATCAATGCTTTGGAAGATATCCTCAAGTACATTTTGGTCTTGGTGAAGCAATTAGAATACAATCGAGATCTCGTTAGAATCAGTGTTTTTAATGAGCCGAGTATACAGGGAATTAGTGAAGAGTGGGGTAGATCTTATTTCAATAATTTCAGGATGATTGAGGCTTCAGCAAATCAGAATTATACCCACGGATTTAAAAACTTGAAGCATTTAAGTCTTTTTGAAGTGAACTGGCAATTTGCCTAGCTTATGAAACACATCGCCATATTCCCTGGATCTTTTGATCCCTATACCCTTGGACATCATGATATTGTAATTCGAAGTTTGGGGATTTTCGACGAAGTGATAATTGGCGTAGGTTATAATTCAACCAAGAAAAATCGATACTTCGACATCGATATGATGGTCAGTAAAATAAGTGAGGTGTATCACTATACAGATCGTGTCAAAGTGATTGTGTACAACGAACTTACTTCAACGCTTGCAAAAAAACATGGAGCAAATTTTTTGGTCCGAGGACTCCGGAATACGACCGATTTTGAATACGAGAATACGATCAGTCAGATGAACCGCTACCTGAACGCAGATTTAGAAACCGTCTTCCTCATCACTTCTCCACGATTTGCAGCAACAAACTCTACGATTATACGTGAAGTGCACAGGTTTGGTGGAGATGTCAGTGAGTTTCTACCTTACAAGCTTTGAGCTATCAGGTAAGACCCTAAGAAATGTTTGAATAGATAGCGCATCGAAGGATATGAATTGACAAGCGCTACCTTGGCATCTGCTTCAAAAAACCATCGAATATCTTCAATTCCTTCTTCCCGCTGTGGAGTCATCTTGTCATCATTCACACAGTCCATGGCATACCAATAAGTTTTCTTTAAAATACTCTTTCTATTTTGAGTATACGTATGCCATGTTTTAATAATTGGTTTACCTACTCTCACTTTAATTGCGCATTCCTCCTCTACTTCTCTAATTGCGCATTGGATTGAAGTTTCCCCCTTTTCAAATTTCCCTTTGGGAAAATCCCATTTGCCGAGGCGATGGATCAAAAGGAGTTTATCTTTCTTTGTCACGATTCCTCCGGCAGCCTTAACAGTCAAAAACCTACTCTTTACAAATTTTTTGAGTGCTGCTTTATCTTTTGTCACCAAGGTGATGGAGTCAAGCTTTTTAAGTTTCCTGGTACGAAGTGTATAGAGCAAGCTCAAAATAAGGTCATAAGAAGGCTCATGAATAAGCAAATCATCCCCCCAATGCACTCGAGCCGGAAGCAAATCAGCGGGTAAATAAATAGACTCAAAATGCTTATTAGGATCTAATTCGTCGTAACTAATAAGATCTAGGGGCTTGTCATTCACAAAGATTCTCATGGTCGAATCGTAAGTTTGCCTAGTAAATAATATCAAAAGTGCATATTTTTTTCAGTTGCTACAACCTTAGCCAAGCTTAATCTCTTATTTTTGAAGTATGGAAATTTTAGACCAAAATATTGCAGCGGATGTCGCTGATAAGTTATTGGAAATCCAGGCAATAAGATTGCAGCCCGATAAACCTTTTACGTGGGCATCGGGATGGAAATCTCCTATTTATTGTGATAATAGGCTGGCCCTCTCTTTCCCAAAAGTTCGAACCATGATCAAAGAAAATCTGATCAAAAGTATTCAGCATTATTTTCCAACTGTAGAAGTGATCGCAGGCGTAGCTACCGCTGGAATTCCTCAAGGAGCACTTTTGGCCAATGATTTGGATCTCCCTTTTATTTATGTTCGATCCAAACCCAAAGATCATGGAATGGGAAATATGATTGAGGGTAAAGTAGTGCCGGGTCAAAAAGTTGTCGTTGTAGAGGATTTGGTTTCTACAGGTGGAAGTTCACTGAAGGCTACTCAAGACCTAAAAGATGCCGGGTTTGAAATTCTAGGTATGGTGGCGATTTTCAGTTACGGATTTGATATTGCTGCCAAAAACTTTGATAATGCCGGTGTCAGATTGATCTGTTTAAGTCACTATGAAGCGATGCTTACACGTGCAGTTCACGGTAAATACATTCAGGACGATACACTCCAATCGCTTGCTGCCTGGCGTAGCGATCCAGCCAATTGGACCCCCTGAGGAAATCGCTTAGCTATCCCAAATTCTCAAATCTCTTAGCTAAACTAAGATATGCTCCTACTCTCAACGGTCAAAGGAATCCCGCTCCTCCTTGGTGATTGTAATGACAAGCCAGTCATTTTCCCGAGCCGTGTCGTTCGGAATATTATGGATTAGAAGTTGGCCCCGGAGCCCATTTTCTTTTTGACTCAGGTCGTAGGTACGTACCTTCCTGTCAGTGTAAAAGAAATTGAACTCTTTGATGTTTGACCAATAAGGATCAGGGATTTCTTCTGGGCTACTCGAAAATGTCAGGGTATCCGTATCTCCGTTGCCAAAGTCAAGATAGAGCGTAGAATTGTAAGTGGCTCTAACATTAAATAGGGATAAGTAGGTCTTTCCGCCGATTTGATTAGTGTAAAAATCGTCAAATTCATTTAAGGGATTTTTATCGAGACAGCGAAAGATATTGTTTACTTCAACACAAGCCCGTATTTTCGCTAGGTTATAACCGGAATTGGTGCTAATAAAATCTCGACCGTCTTTATCAACCAACCGGAAGATGTGGTACCATCGGGCAGGTTCGTCCGGATTGTTATCCCCCATACAGGATAAAGAAGAGGAGGGTTACCGCTAACACCCTTTGTATTTTAAGTTTTTCATCGCTTTAGGAATTTGAAATGTTGGATTTTTCCATCTTTAGTGTACCGAATCAGGTAAGGCCCCGAACCTAGGCTACGAACTTCTAACAGCTACCTTATCAAAATAGTAATGATACTACAATGCTGTTTTATATTCAAACTAGCAAGCCTTACGAAAAAAATTATCTTCTCTCAAACAATCCGATCGTACCACCAACCCAGTCTTTGTCTGTGTTGAACTTGACTCCGATCATCTCACCACGGCTTAACCTAGTCAGGTTACAAACAAATTGCGGCCGCTCCTTATCCTTAGGCCAAAGGGCAAGCATCCGCACCTCAACTTTAATCTCTCCCTCTGGAGCTTGGATGACTGGCTTATAATGGACTTTTTTCTGAAGGATATAAAGATTCTTTTCCATTACCTTATCAATGTCTGCTTGGGTCACATGAAAAACAACGCCCGTTCCTGAAAAAGAGAACAGAGGCTTCAATACATAATTCTCCAAATCTGAAGGAATCTCTTCCAATTCGCTCAGCAGCTTGGTCTCTATAAAATATTCCCCTTTGAGATAAGGAAGGATAAACTTAGAGATCCGTGTGTACCAATTGGGATGGCCGGCCCATTCTACATCCAGCTCTTCTTCGAAACTAAACTGAAGCTTCAAGTCCTTTCTCAAATCCAACTCGTCAAAAATCACCCGGTTGTAAATTCGCTTGATATGAATTTTTTCACCAGCCTCATTCTGGTAGAACAGGCGCTTTCCTTCTTTGATGATTTCCGTCACACAGACAAAAGGAATCCCGAGATCTCTTTTGCAATAGTAAAAGTCGATTTTTGTGTTTTGCCTTTCAGGCTCGATCTCCAGCAAAATCACCTCTGATTCTGAGTACCCTCCAAGAATCACTTTTCTCAAAAGATCCAAGTAATTCGATTCATCTATTCCCTCAAAGAACGGAGTATAATTCCCAAGAAAGGGATAGTGAACCTTGAGTTTTTGAAAGAGGTTAAACTGGAAATTGAAAACCGAAGGAAAGCCCTGCACCTCAATCAACTTTGGCATGATGCGTCCATTTTCTTCACAGATCCCAAAATCAATCGCAAGGAATTCTGTATGCAGGTCTTCATTTGGCACCTCAGTGGTGAGATCTATCGCACGTTGCGTAATCGATTTGAAGTCTGCTCTCTTGATGAAATCAACCACTTGATTACTTGCCTCAAGCAGCTGACTCTTTAATTTGTCAGTGATGAAAAATGGGGTTTCAGCTATTCGGAATGTGGGCAAATAATCAAAGTCCGAGGTGATATCAGCTAAAAATGCCTCATATTTTCCAGGGGTAAAATTTTGATTAAACTGACTTCTGATTTCTGAGATCATATCACACTCAGCTGTTGAGATTCTTTTACTCTTAGGATAGCGTTTTCCAGAAAGTCAGGAATGAGTGTTTCATTTGTTTTTAGGATCTTATCATCATCTACAAGATGCTCGATCATTGTTCTGAGCCTCACCTTTCCCTTGGAAGCGATTACTTTGTCTTTCACTTCTGGCTTCTTCAGGTGATTTAGAAAAGAGATTGGGTCTGCTTCTGGATGAAACTGTGTCCCCACCATTTCGTCAGAGAAACGAATAGCCATGATTGCTCGCTCATATTCTACGTGATCACGGATTTTCTCAAGGGCAATGATTTTTGCTCCAAGCAATTTGAATTTCTTAAGATCAGGCTGAACGACCTGATAGTCTCTGGAGTCAACAGCCCAAAATGGGTTTTCGAGATTCGCTAACAACCGATCACCCTGACCATCAGCAGTTTTGTGCACTGCCATTACTCCAAATGAGTTGGATTTCCGCTGTATCAATTGTCCCAATCCAAAGTGTCTACAAGCCATTTGGAAGGAATGACAAATGAAAAGGATGTATTTCTTGCGAGTATGATTCTGATTCCAGATCCACAGATGATCGATAAAATCAAAGTATTTCAAATCCCAGTTGCCATCTCCGTCCAACGGATTTCCGGGACCACCTGAAGAGATATAAATATCGAAATCTTGAATTTCGGGTAACTCCGCCTTTTGACGAACGTCAAACACCTTGTAATTTATTTGACTATCAAATCTCCCAACGATCTCCTTGATACAACGCATCCCTTGATTAGGTTCTCCATTGTTCATATCCAATATGGCAAGATTAAATTTTTTCTTTCCCACTTCCTTTAATAATTTATGCGTGTTAAAATGATGTTTTGGATTAAATTCCTTCTGTGAATTTGGAAGTTATCATATCCACGACTTTGGTCAAATCCTGAGTTTTCTCAAATACTGCAAGCTGCTGATCTGCTCCGGTTCCATTTTTGAAGATTTGATATACATAGTCGATCTCCTTTCGGCTCTCCAGTTCATCCACCACGTCATCTATAAATTCAAGAAGCTCTTGAATTAGCGCTTGAGTTGGAACCTCTACTTTTCTTCCAAAATCGATGAGCTTGCCCTCAATTCCATTTCTTGCTGCTCTGAATTTATTTTCTCTGATCAAAGCAATACGATAGATGTTGAAGCTCGTATTGCTCATCAAAAGCTTGTAGAGCTTAGCAACTACTGCTTGGATGATTGCCACGATACAGATTGTCTCATCGACGGTGAGACACATATCGCAGATTCGGAATTCAATAGTACTGAAAAAAGGATGGATTCGGAGATCCCACCAGATTTTTTTCGGATTATCAATACAATTAGTTTTGATTAAGGTCTCTACATAATTATCATAAGACTGTACCGAATCAAAGTATTCAGGTAAACCTGTCCTAGGGAATTTAGCAAAAATCTTTGCTCTAAAAGCTTTGAAACCAGTATTTCTTCCTTCCCAGAAAGGCGAGTTGGTAGTTAATGCATAAATATGAGGCAGAAAATAGCAGGCCTGATTCATTAATTGAAGCGCTATTTCCCTGTTTTCGATCCCAACGTGAACATGCAATCCAAAAATCAAATTTGATCTTGCGATATCTTTCAACTCATCTATGATAGTATGGTATCGGGGATCATCTGTGATTTCTTGGTCTTGCCATCTGGAAAATGGGTGTGTACTCGCCGCACCAACTAATAAGTCCTGATTTGCTGCTAATTCTGAAATCTTATTTCTAAGAAATGAAACTTCTTTTCGCGCTTCTGCCACATTTCCGCAAATATTCGTACCAACTTCAACTACTGATTGATGCATCTCTGCTTTGACCTGCTCATGCAAAAAGATCTTCCCTCCTTCCACAATCTTAGACATGTGAGATCGAAGATCCCGCGTCACCGGATCAATAATCTGATACTCCTCCTCTACACCTAGCGTAAATTTTGGAAGCTTCTTCAACAATACAGTCATCGTTTTTAAAATCTAGATTTAGAATCTTCTGCTTGAATCAACAGAATTCCTCATAAATGTCCCCCAAGTGAGATTGGTTTTTCCTGGCTTTTGAGCTTCAGCATATTCGATAGCCATTTTTGCTGCTTCTTCCACCACCCAGTCAAAATTCTCCTGCCCCACCGAATTTATATCCGCATCGGGTGCTGGGTTACCAAAATCGATTGCATAAGGAATACCATCTTTTACAGCAAATTCTACAGTATTGAAATCGTATCCCAAACCTTGACATAGTCGAATAGTATAATCTTTTATTGTTTCCAATAATTTTTTGGAAGACGTAGGCCTGTCAACTACATAGCGCAGGTGAGGGAGATTCCTAGGCTCATAAGGCATGATTTTGACAGCTTTACCTCCTAGACAGTACACCCTGAAATACTCTTCAAAGACGATCTCCTCCTGAAGCATCATCACTAATTGGCCTGTACTTGGATGAGTCCGGAAAAACTCCTCTTTATCTTCCAAGCGGTATACATTCTTCCATCCACCGCCTGCATAGGGTTTCATGTAGACGGGAAAACCGGTATAATTAAAGATACCCTCCCAATCTAAGGGGGCCTTCAAATTTCGGAAAGATTGGGATGTAGTATCATCCGGATGCATTGCTGAAGGTAATATCACTGTTTTTGGAAGTGGAACGCCAAGTTGATCAGCTAAGGCATTATTGAAAAATTTATCGTCAGCACTCCACCAAAATGGATTATTGATCACAGCAGTACCTGAAATTGCGGCATTTTTCAAAAACGCTCTGTAAAAAGGTACATCCTGAGAAATTCGGTCAATTATCACAGCATAATCAGGGAGTTCATTCTGGATGACTTTATCAATCACAACAGCCTCCGCCATGATTCCTTTCACTGCTTTTTGATTTACTCGGTCGATAAACGCCTGAGGAAAAGTATCCTCCATGCCGAAAAGTATTCCTATTTTTTTCATATTTTATTGAGGTGATCGCGATTATTTGAAATTGATACGACTGAGGTAATGTGGAAACATCGCTTTCCAAACTGGCCAATCGTGGTTCTGATTTTGTCTGATATCAAGCCAATGATTGACATTTTTTGATTTTAAGGTTTCATGAATTTTGAGATTAGCATCTAAGCAGATATCCCAATTGGAAGTCCCCAGCACAATGTTAATAGTCCAAAGCTCAGCATCGTGAAGCCCCGGCAAATATTCCAAAGGACTATTGTAGAAAATATCGTCGTGCTCATACCCATCCATGAAGCTTCGAATATCGAAGGCTCCGGACATACTGAAGCAATGACTGACGTATCCGGGGTGTCTGAAAGCGAAATTAACCGCATGATAACCACCAAAACTGCATCCTGCTATGACAACCTTAGCTACAGAAGTATTGAGCCGGATGCGTTCAACGATCTCATGACAAATCATTTTGTCATAGGCTACATGATTTTGGATACGCTGATGGGGATCAATGTCTTTATTATAAAAGCTATCAGCATCGTTGCTTTCAGGACAATAGATCTGGATCAAACCCTGCTCAATATACCATCTGGCGGATTCAATCAATCCCATGTCTCTGTTTTCATGGTATGAACCTTTGGAAGTAGGGAATACTACTACTGGATATCCTGCATGGCCAAAACAAAGCATCTGAACATCCCGCCGTAAATAAGGGGAGAACCACTTGAAATGTTCCTCTTTCATTGACTTGTTTGGTATGGATGATTTTGATTGAAAATTTAGCTTCAAATTTTTTATTTTTTTACTTAAAAGTCAAATAAATAAACAAATATGTTCTGGGATTAAATGAAAAGCTTAGAGTATGCTCTGTCTTTAATTTGAAGAAAAATTTGTAAAGATTCAACTCTATTTAAAGTGGTCATAACAACTACAAAAAGATTAATTTAAACCCTTTGAAAAATGATGGGCATATTCTTAACAAGGGGTACAATTCCTGAAAAATCAGTTAGATTTTCCGGGATCACCCGCAATTATGCCCGTAACCTATTTTCTTTGCTTAATTGGCAGACAGGCCCGCCACAGCGAGGCAGGCCGATGACATTCCGATAGCCATTGGAAGAAGTCCCAGCAGCAGAAGTATCTATATGTTATTTGGTTTTATCTTTTATCAGAGCAACTACGGACATTCAAAAGAAAATTATTCCTTAAACCAAGTGGCGTATATCGGATAATTCTTTGCTGTTCTAGCGATTACTTCTTCCATCTCTGGACCAATATCCTTTACCCTTTTTGCAGGCACCCCGGCGTAGATCGAATTTGCTTCAACGATCATATTAGCCAACACAACTGCACCTGCCGCTACAATTGAGTTAGCGTGAATAATCGCTCCATCCATCACGATTGCACCCATCCCAATCAAAACTCGATCATGAATGGTACAACCATGCACAATAGCATTGTGTGCTATAGAAACTTGGTTACCTATGTAGGTGCCAGCTTTCTTGTACGTACAATGAATCACCGCTCCATCTTGAATGTTTGTTTCATTTCCGATTCGGATTTCATTGACGTCACCTCTTATTACAGCATTGAACCAAACCGAACAATTCTCACCTAGTTGGACATCGCCTACCAGAGTTGCATTAGGAGCAATCCAACAGGATGCTGGGATCAATGGGTATTTTCCATTT